>CADCWH010000001.1 GCA_902806395.1 uncultured Thermomicrobiales bacterium
AGGACGGAGACGAAGATGAGGACGCCGGGGTAGACCGGGAGTAGCGGGTTGTTCCAGAGGTACGCCTGGGAGTTGCTCAGCATGTTGCCCCAGCTCGCTTCCGGTGGCCGGACGCCGACTCCGAGGTAGCTCAGGGCGGACTCGAGGAGGATGGCGTTCGCGATGCCGAGCGTTGCGGCGACAATGATGGACGGGACCGCGTGCGGGACGATGTGGCGCGCGAGAATCCGTCCGGACGGGACCCCGATCGACTCGGCGGCGATCACGAATTCTTGCCCTTTGAGCCGCAGCACCTCACTCCGGACAATCCGGGCAATGGCCATCCAACTGGTGAGGCCGATCACGAGGATCAGGTTGCGCACCGAGGAGCCGAAGACGGCGACGACGATCAGGATCAGGAAGAAGTACGGGATGGCGAGCATTCCATCGGTGAGCCGCATCAGGACCGCGTCGACGAACCCCCCGAAGAACCCGGCTATGCTCCCGATCAGGACGCCGATCGTGAGGCCGATCGCCATCGCGATGAAGCCGACCGACATCGAGATCCGGGCCCCGTAAAGGAGGCGAGAAAACTCGTCCCGGCCGTTCTCGTCCGTCCCCAGCCAATGTTCCGCCGACGGTCGTTCGTGGCTCCTGAAGATGCTGACCTCGTTCGGATCGTGCGTGGAGATGATCGGCGCCAGGATCGCCGCGAGGACGAGCGCGATCAGGATCGTGGCCGAGACCATGGCGATGCCGTTGGATCGAAAGCGCTTCCAGGCGATCGCCGCGAACGAGCGCTGCGGCGGTGTTCGCGATGGCGCCATTGACCCTCGAATCGGGAGAACGGACTCGGTCATGGGTCCTTCCTTAGTTGACCTGGACCCGCGGATCGAGGACGCCGTACAGGAGGTCCGTCAGGAGCGTGAAAACGATGGTCAGGATCGCGACGGTCAGCGTCGCGCCGAGCACGACCGGGTAGTCGCGACTCGTCGCGGACTCGACCGCCAATCGACCGATCCCCGGCCACGAGAAGACCGTCTCCGTGATCGCGGCCCCGCCCATCGCCCGCGGGATCATGATCCCGAGCACCGTTACGACCGGGATCAACCCATTCCGCAGGCCGTGGGCGAGGACGACCCGCACCTCCTTGAGCCCCTTCGCGCGGGCGGTGCGGATGTAGTCCTCCTGCAAGATCGTGATCATGCCGGACCGCGTATAGCGGGTCAGTTCGGCCAGGTTGCCGATCGCGAGGACGAGCATGGGCAGAACCAGGTGATCGAGTCGATCCTTGACCGAGAAGTCCTCGCCAATGGTGCTCATCCCGCCCGATGGGAGGATATCCAGCCGGACCGAGAAGAGGACGATCAGCATGATGCCCAGCCAGAATACCGGCACCGACGTGCCCATGAAACAGAACCCGGCCACGGCCCGATCCAAGGCCGAGTTGCGCTTGAGCGCGCTGATGACCCCCAACGGGATGCCAACCAGCACCGAGACTCCGATCGCCGCCGCCGCCAGGATCACGGTATTCGGCAACCGGTCGGCGATGACGGCGGTGACGGGTTCAATGGCGTTGTAGCTATTGCCGAGATCACCCCGCAGCGCGTTCCCCAGCCAGCGCCCGTACTGGACGACGACCGGATCGTCTAGCTGGAGCTCGGCAGAGATCTCAGCGACCTGTTCCTGGGTCAGGTCCGGGTTCGCCAGCAGGGCCGGACCACCGGGCGCCCGGTGGATGAGGAAGAAGGTGACGACGCTGACGAAGAAGAGCAGGACGATGGCCTGGATGACCCGGCGCAGCGCGTACGCCCCCATGAACCTCACCCCTTACCGGGCCAGGACGGGGCAGGTGGTGCCCCGTCCCGGCCCGGTCGGCTACTCCGCTACCCAGATCTCCTCGGCCCACGTCAGCGCGTCGCGGTACCCCATCGCTGGGAGCCCGTGCGTCCGGTTCGACAGGGCCTGCAGCTCGCGGCCGTAGTAGAGGTAGATGACTGGGACGTCTTCCGCCAGCAGGACCTGGAGCTGCTGGTAGATGTCGGCACGCTGCGCGGGGTCGACGGCCGCCTGCCCCTGCAGGATGAGGTCGTCGATGACCGGGTTGTTGTACTTCCACCAGTTGGATGTCGAGGTGGAGTGATAGTGGGCGAAGAGGTCCGGCGTGGGGGGGGTGATCCACCAGTTGAGCAGCAGGTCGTAGGCCTGGGTCCGGTACTTCTCGAGGTGGATGGTCCACTCATCGATCACGAGCTCGACGGTGATGCCCAGACCCTCGAACTGCTGCTGCGCGTAGATGAGGACCTGCTCGAGAGTGGGGTACCCCTGCGGGCCATTGATCACGAGGGTGAGCGGCGCGCCGCTCGCGTCCACGCGCTTATCCCCGTCCAGCGTCCAGCCAGCCTCGTCGAGGAGGGCGCCGGCGGCCTCGAGGTCGTAGGGGTAGGTCGCGACTTCGGAGGTGTAGAACTCGGCAAGGAGCGGGTTGATTGGCCCCGTGGCGACCGCGCCGTAGCCACCGAGGAGTTCGTTGACGAGCGCGTCTTTATCGATGGCGTGCGCGAGCGCTTGGCGGACCAAGACGTTCTGCATCGTCGGGCTGGTGTGGTTGACGGCGAAGAAGTAGTACTGAACCTGGGGCACTTCGCGAACCGTCACCGACTCCGCGCCACTGAGGGCTTCGACCTGCGGCGGCTCCACGATCGCCAGGTCGAGTTCACCCGATTGCGCCTGCGCCACCCGGGCGTTCCCATCGGGGACGATCTTGAAGATGATGGACTCCAAGAGTGGCGGGCCGTCAAAGTAGTCCGGGTTCGCCTCGACCGAGAGGAAGTTGCCCGCGGAGAACTCCGTGTACTTGAACGGGCCGGTGCCAATCGGTTGCCGCAGGAACGCCGTCGGCTCGTTCAGGTCCTGACCTTCCAGCAGGTGCTTCGGCACGATCCCGACGTTGTAGCCGAGCATGATCGGCAGGTCCGCGTAGGGAGAGCTCAGGCTCACGACGACCGTCAAGTCATCCGGCGCTTCGACGGCGGAGATCCGGGCGAGGTTGCCGCGCTGCGACGCGTTCACCGCGGGGTCCAGAATGCTCTGGAGCGTGAAGACCACGTCGGCCGAGGTGAAGGGTTGACCGTCGTGCCAGGTCACCCCCGACCGCAGCTTGAACGTGTACTGCGACAGGTCGGCGTTCGGTTCCCACGATTCCGCTAGGTCGCTCACGACCTCGATGGCGTTGTCGACCAGTTGGTACTGGACGAGGTTGTTGTAGATGACTTTGTTGACCAGGATGTCGTTGAGGGCCCCCGGAGCGGTGATGGGATAGGCCGTGGGGTTTCCGGCCAGGGCCATGGTCCAGGTCCCACCGGGGACCGGGGTGGAGGAGGAGTCCTGAGCGCCGGCGGCGGTTCGAAACGCAAGGCCAGTCGCGAGCGCCCCGCCACTGGCGGCGGCGATCTGCAGCCATTCGCGTCGTGACAGTTGAGCGTGGAGATGGGGAAGACGTGCGGCCAGGTCGGCGGTGTTCACGGCGATCACTCCTACGGGGTTGGGGCGGACCACATGACGCGACGGCGGGCACCTGACCACTGCGTCATCTGGACCGATCCCTCGAGTCGAGTGCGTCTCCAATAGACGTTGGGGCGTCGGTGCTCCGCCCGTGCCCGGGCGCGATCGTTGGGGCATCTTCGCTGATGTCTCAAGCGGGCCGCATCATATCAGATGAC
>CADCWH010000002.1 GCA_902806395.1 uncultured Thermomicrobiales bacterium
AGGATGTAGGAGTCCAGCACCCATTGGATCTGGGTCAGGTTGGCGCCGAGGTCCACTTGGATCTTGCGCTGGGCGACATTCACGATGGTGGTGTCGAGCAACAACATGAAGATGGCCGTGCAGAGGACCATCAACACCAGCCACGGATTCCGTTCCTTGGCACCGTCCCCGGGCATCGGGGCATTCCACGATTGGGACACGTGAGGTATCTCCTCGTTGACGGCTGAGAAGGTGCAAGGAAGGTCGTGGGTCAACGGACTCGTTGGACGAATCGGGCGACCGTGACCGACGTGACGCCCACCCCTCGTGAAAATATTGCTGCACGGGGCACGACGAGACCCTGGAGTCGACTCGGGTTACCGGGGGACGAGTGAGGCGGGACGCGGAGAGCCCTCGGTATCGACCAGGTCGTGGCACGGGCCACCGGCGGACGCCTCTCCCCAGGTCGACGCCCAAGTGGAGACGGCGCTAATCACCTCATTCAGCGCGTGTCCCTTGGCGGTGAGGCCGTATTCGACCCGGACTGGGTGAGACGGCGTCACGACGCGGGTGACGATGCCCTCGGCCTCCAACTCCTTGAGGCGCTCCGAGAGCAGGCGATCACTGAGGCCGGGGACCACTGCCGTGATGTCGGTGAAGCGGGTCGCGCCCGAAAGGAGTGCCCGCAAGATCGCTCCGGTCCAGCGTCGCCCAATCACCTCGATCGCACGGCTATAAACCGGGCAAAAGGCGCCGGACGCGTCGTGGACGGGAGCCACCGGATCGTGCCCCGCGTCGTCGTTTCGCGGCTGTCGTAGCCGAGGGTGTGGGATCGTGTCCATGTGGTCATTATTACACATCGTAAGCACCTTGACAATCGTTCGCTCATCACTGTATAGTGACTTACGTAAGATGAGTAGCGCGGTGATGGCCGCGGACGGGGTCTACGAATCGGGACGGGTTCCCGGGAGATGTGATCATGGCAGCGAAGGTTGCGGTTATCTACTACAGCGCCACCGGCACCACCTACGAGATGGCGAAGGCCATCGTCGAGGGCGCCGAGTCGGCTGGAGCTGAAGTCCGGCTCCTCAAGGCGAAGGAATTGGCTCCCGAGTCGGCGATCCAGTCCAATGAGGGTTGGTCGAAGCATCGCCTCGAGACGCAGGACGTGCCCGAGGCGACGAACGACGACTTGGAGTGGGCCGACGCCATCATCTTCGGCACCCCCACTCGGTACGGCCTGCCGGCCGCGCAGATCAAGCAGTTGATCGACGGCACGGGCGGCCTCTGGGCCCAAGGCAAGCTGGTCGACAAGGTCTTCTCGTCCTTCGTCACGGTCGCGACCGGGCACGGCGGTCACGAGACCACGCTGGCGGCGCTCAACAATGTGGCCTACCACTGGGGCTCGATCATCGTCGCCCCGGGCTACGCGGACCCGATCCAGTTCCAGGCGGGGAACCCCTATGGCGCGTCGTTCACCTCGAACAATGGCGAGCTGTCGCCGGACGGGACCGCCCTGGCCAGCGCCCGGTTCCAAGGTCGCCGCGTCGCCGAGACGGCGGCGAAGCTGATCGGCGCACCCGTTCGGGAATTGGCAGGGGTCAACTAACCTGACTGCCGAACGGTCGAGACACGACTCGAGAGCCGGTGGCACACTGCCACCGGCTCTCGTCAGATGACAGGGCCGCACGAGCAGCCCATGGAGGGATCAGGATGGAGAGGACAACGGGACAGTCCGCGTCGCGGGACCAGGCGTCGCTTCCCGAGATCGACGCCGGGGTGCAGATCGGACATGTCCACTTGAAAGTGGCCGATCTGGATCGGGCGGTATCGTTCTACCGTGATGTCCTTGGCTTCCGGGTGATGCAGCACTACGGCGACCAGGCCGCATTCCTGTCGGCTGGCGGTTACCACCACCACATCGGTCTCAACACCTGGGAGAGCGCGGGCGGCTCGCGGCCCGGCCAGGGCACGACCGGTCTGTACCACGCCGCAATCCTCTATCCGAACCGCCGCGAGCTTGCCCGGGCGCTGCGTCGCCTCATCGATCACGGGGTCAGAATCGGCGGGGCCTCCGACCACGGGGTCTCTGAGGCCCTGTACTTGGATGATCCGGACGGTAATGGTCTGGAGCTGTACCGGGACCGGGACCCGGCAGAATGGCCCAGGGCCGCCGACGGCTCGCTGGAGATGGTCACCGGGCCGCTGGACCTGGCCAACCTCCTCGCCGAACTTGATGACGAGGGTTCGAGGTGACGGCCGCCGAAGGCACTGTCACCGGCGCGGTGCTCGACCATGGGGTCCGGGATATCTCCCCGGACGATCTGGCCTGGCGAGAGAAGTTCGGCGGCGTCCTTAAGGCGGTGGTCGTCCCCCGGCCGATCGCCTGGGTCTCGACGGTCGCCCCGGACGGCACGCTGAACCTGGCGCCCCATTCATACTTCATGGTCCTCTCTGATCGCCCTCCGATCCTCGGTTTCGTGAGTTCGGGTCGCAAGGACACCCTGCGAAATATCGAATCGAGCGGCGAGTACGTGATCAACGTGGCCGGCGACGACTTGATCGAGCCCCTCAACCTCTCGGCCGCGAATTTCCCGCGGGACCAGAGCGAGTTCGCCTGGGCCGATCTGGCCCCACGCCCTTCGGTGACCGTGGCCGTGCCCGGGGTCGCGGCGGCCCCGGTCGCGCTTGAGATGCGGCTGCTCGACATTCGGGAATATGGCGACCAGCCGAGCTACCTAATCGCGGGCACGGTGACCCACGCCCGGATCGCCGAGCGGGTCTGGCGAGACGACAAGGTCGCGCCGGACCTGCTGCGGGCGTTCGGCCGCTTGGGCGGGAATCTCTACGCACGGACGACTGACCGATTCGAGCGAGTTCGGCCGACCTACGAGGGACTCAAGGTCGACGGGGCCGAATGAGGGTAAGACCGCGGAATACCCAGAGGCGGCGAGTCCCGACGGTCGGGGTCTCCCGGCGACCCTACGGCGCCATCCCGGCGGTTGCGGACGCCAAGGGGACCAGCTTGTCTCGGGCGATGGTGATCTCCTCCCGGCTGACCGTGTGTCCCATCCCGGGATAGATCCGCTCGGTCACGTCCGCACCCATCGCAGCGAAGACCGCGCTCGACTCCCGTACTCGC
>CADCWH010000003.1 GCA_902806395.1 uncultured Thermomicrobiales bacterium
GGCGGCCGCGGTAGGAAGATTCTGACACTCAGGGCGTGCAGCCGTTCTCGACGGTCGGCAGACACTCACCGAGCACGCCAACGGGCGTATCGGGCGTGACTGTCGTCATTCTGAGGGCGGAAAGGGTCCGAGATCCAGGGTCGGGTGCGATGGGTCGGCGGACGGTGGATCGGTGCCTCGAGATGCCTTCGGCAGATGGGCTACAGGACGGCCAAGGGGTCCGATGCCTGTCGGGCGGGTGAGGCTGCCGGAGCCTGGACCAAGTCCCCCAGCGTCGTCGAGTCCAGGGCGGAAACGATCGAGTCTCGCACCTTCAGCCAGACCGGCCGGGTCTCGCAGCCGTCGATCAATGGGCACGTCTGGTCGGCCGGATCCTCGGAGACGCAGTCCATCGGGGCGACCGGCCCCTCCATCACCCGGTAGACGTCCCCCACCCGGATCGCCTCCGGCGGGCGACCCAACTGGTAGCCGCCTCGAGCGCCCCGGGTGCTCTGGACGAGGCCGGCCCGGCGCAGCGGGCCGATCAATTGCTCCAGATAGGCCGGTGGCACGGCGGAATCCCGGGCCACGGTCGCCAGCGAGACCGGCCCGTCGCCATAGTGGCGGGCCAGGGCAACCATCGCCCGCACCCCATACTCGCCGCGCGTGGAAATCTTCATCGTGCCTCCGGGGGTCATTGCCCCCTTCACCGGCGATCCTACCCCTCCGGCCGACGGGGGTCAAGGCGCCGCGGCGTGGCCATCGTACTTCGGCGGTGATATCGGAGTGGATCGGCCCAACAGCAATGTCCACTCCGCCGGGTCAAATGGGGCCGACCGATCCCGGCCAGAGGCTCACCGTCCCTCCCCGCCTGGCAACCGTCACCACCAGCCAGACTGCGGCCCTGGTCTATGTCACGCTTCAACGCCCGAAGGCGCGCAGCATGTCGCTCAGACCCTGCGTCACCTGGGCGAAGACGCCCGCGGGACGCCCCCGCGCCTTGCCCATTTCCAATTGCCGGTAGACGTGCACGAACCGCTCGCCCGTGAAGACGCCCTTGTAGAGGCCGTCCTCGGTGATCGGGATCGCCCACCGGTCGATCCGCGTCATCAATTGCTGGACATCGAAGACCGAATCCCGGGCGTCGGCAGTGGTCACCTTGGTGTCCATCACTTCGCCCACCAGGCGGGATTCCATCCCGTCCCGCATCGCTCGCAGTACCTGGCCACGCCACAGCATCCCCACCACGCGGCCCCCTTCCGTCACCACCACGTCGCGCGGACCGCCCCGCAGGGCATGGGGCAGCGGCCGCGACGGCTCGATCCCACCCGAGTCCCACAGGGCGAACTGGCCGACACTGAGCCGCCGCATCGCCGTCTCCAAGCGAACGGTCCGGCCCTCCGACCGCGCCGCAACGACGACGAAGATCCCGACCAGGACGAGGGAGTACTGCCCCACCATCACCCCGACCACGATGAGGATCGCGGCGATCACCTGCCCGATGACCACCGCGACCCGCGTGGCCGTATCCCGGTCCGAGACCACGGTCAGCCATGCCCGCAGGATCCGCCCCCCGTCCATCGGGAACGCCGGCAACAGGTTGAAGGCCACCAACAGCAGGTTGACAAGCAGCAGGTAGATCAGCAATGCGCCCGGACCGTCCGCTGCCAACACCTCTTCGGCCAGTGGTCCGGGTGAGCGGTAGCCTTGGAGCAGGGCATAGAGCACGATCAGGGGAAGCAGGGCGATCGCGATCGCGACGTTGATCGCCGGGCCGGCCATCGCTACCAACCACTCGATCCTCGGCGTCGCGGCGGCCGTCTCGATCCGAGCCACCCCGCCCATCGGCCACAGGGTGATGTCGTGCACCCGGATCCCGAATTGCAGCGCCATCGCCCCGTGCCCCAACTCGTGGAGCAACACGCATGCGAAGACCAAACCGGTCAGGAGCAAGCCGAACAGGAGAGCGGACGCATCCCAATCTCCCGCCTGCTGCTGATTCCAGATCACGAGCAGAGGGACGAGCGCGAATGTGGGATGGATGTTGATCGCGATGCCGTGGATTCGACCGACGGTGAACGAGCGCATGCCCCAGACCAATCATGACCCGGGGGTTGCGCCCCGTGCGGTGACCCCGGAGCCCCCATGATACCGTCGGCCCTCGAGGGTAGCCAATCACGCCGCGACAGACACCGCGAGTACGGGCGTGGCTTCGGCCTCGACTACCGTTCAATGACTCGGACAGCGCCTCGATAGCAAGAATCTTGCCAGTCAGCACGCCGGTCCGTATACTGCGGACACGGTCCCAAACGACCGGACTTCTGACCGACGCCCCACCCGGCGCGGACCCAGGTCTCGCTGCTCATCGCGCTCCCGGATGGGGACTCCCCGCCGGACCCACGCGACTCTGGGACGCCAACGGACCGAATTGGCCCATGGCGTTTCCACCCGGGTCCCGTCTCGTCTCCTCCGACGACGGTAGAGACGAGACGCGTTACGCCGCATCGGCACGCGCGGTCAGATGAAAGGAAACGCGTTCATGGAACACGGGTTCGATTTTGGGCAGGAGATGCGGGCGTGGGTCTCCCCCAGCCTGATCGAAGCCAACTACATCCTCAGCCTGTCCCGGATGGAACTCGAGAACGTGATCGCCGCCGAGATGGAGGCCAATCCGGCCCTGGAAGCCGAAGACCGCGCCTCGTGCCCCCTCTGCGGCGGTGTCCTGGACGGCACCTTCTGCACCACCTGCCTCGTCAGCCAGGCGCCCCCGACCGAGTCCGAGAGCTATGAAGACTTCCCGGAGACCATGCTCACCGAGCGTGGCGCCGACGGCGACGAGTTCGACCCGATGACCCTCATCGCCCACGCCATGAGCCTACCGGAACAGATCCTGGCGGACGCCCGCACCGTGCTGGAACCTCACGAATACCACATCGCCGAATTTCTGGTGGACGCCATCGACGACCGTGGCTTTCTGACGGTGAGCCTCGAGGAAGCCGCCGAGGTCCTCGGACTCGATGTCCTGATGGTCGAGGCCGTGTTGGAGGTAGTCCAGGACGTGGCCCCGATCGGCGTCGGGGCACGCGATCTCCAGGAGTGCCTCCTGCTGCAGCTCCGCCACCTGGACCTGGGCGGTGAAGAGATCCCACCGCGCGTCAACGAGATCGTCTCCGACCACCTCGACGCGTTCGGCGCGCACAAGTTCGGCCAGATCGCCCGCGCCCTCGATATCTCCACCGACGAGGTCGAGGCCGCCCGCGACTTCATCCGCAATCACCTCAACCCCTTCCCCCTCCAGGCCCAGCAGGCCCGCTGGTGGCGCAGCCCCAGCGATGCCATCTACGTTGCCCCGGACGTCATCATCTCGATCAAGGACGAAGCTCTCCACGTCGAGGTGGTGGATGCTAAGCACTTCCACCTGCGCATGAATCCCCTCTACAGCCAACTGGCCACCGAGATGGGGGGGCGGCGCTCCTCCCGAGCCAAGGCCGCCCGCCCCGCCGCCCCGGAAGCCGTCGCCGCGCCTGTCGCCGCCCCACCACCCAGGAGTCTGAAAGAGCGCCGGAAAGCCCAGGCCCAGGCCCAGCGCGAGGCGCAGGAAGCTCATGCGGCCGACGCTTGGGAGGCCGAGGCGGCCCGCCGCGCCGCCGAGGTCGCGCCCCTATCCGACGGCGTCGGGACCGCGGATGGTACCCACGGCCTGAACGGCTCCAGTGGTCCCGAGGCAGCGGACGGCATCGGACCGAACAGCGACACCGTCCCTGCTATGACGCTCTCCGGCCTAACCTGCCGCACGTCCGCCAGTGCCACTCATGTCCTGGCCGGCGACGCCGGGCCGA
>CADCWH010000004.1 GCA_902806395.1 uncultured Thermomicrobiales bacterium
AGGGCCGGGAGGACCGGGCCGGCCGGGTTGGTGAAATGGTCGGAGCGATAGAGCCCCGTGAATCCCAGCGTCTCGGCGGCGCGGGAGATGCCTTGCCAGCGAGACCAGGTCAACCCGTCCTGACCCTCGATCATCAACGATATCTTCAACGGTTTCTCCCTCAGTCGCTCCTACCACGGCCGGTCGCCTCTGGTCATTGGTAAGGCGGGCCGGTCGAAGTGTAGTCAACGGTCATATCGAGGGGGAAAGCAGGGTGATGGCTGGACGTGGGGTGAACTTCTGCGGCTGTCGGGTCTACCCGTTGCCGCGGAGGCGGGTGATGATGACCGGCCGGACGGGGACCATGGACGGGACGACATCGTAGACGTGATCTTGCGCGAGGAGGTTCCCGATCGCGTCGGATGGCACGGGCGGGGAGAAGACATACCCCTGGCCCAGCGTTGCCCCGAGATCGCGGGCGTGGGTGATTTGTTCGCCCGTCTCCAATCCCTCCGCCGCGACCGTGACCTCGAGGGAGTTGGACAACGAGGCGAGCGATGCCACCACCGTCGAGGCGCGAGTGTGGTCCGCGGCGAGGCGCAGCAGGGGCCTGGCCAGTTTGACCCGGTCGATCAACCCGCCCTGGAGTAGGGAGAGGGGGACAGGGTCGTGTCCGAACTCGTCCAACGCCACCCGCGCCCCCAGCTCCCGAAGCGGGGCGATGATCCGCCCGGAGTGACTGGCGATGTGGCCGAACCAATCCGACCCTAACTCGACGACCAGTTGGTGAGGGAGGAGCCCCGCGTCGTGCAGCGACGCCTCGACTCGCCCGATGAACGCCGGGTCGATCACCTGGGAGGGTGAGAGGTTGACGGAGACGCTGGACGGCGCGGACTCACCATGGAGCCGAATCCAGGTCGCTGCCTGACGGCATGCCTCGTTCATCACCCAGTTCCCGATTGGGAGGATCAGGCCTGTCGCCTCTGCCAACGAGAGGAACGACCCGGGCGGGATCAGGCCGTGGGCGGGGTGCTGCCAGCGCACGAGGGCTTCTAGACCCACAATTCGTCCCGACGCGAGGTCGACCTCGGGTTGGTAGTGCAGGCGCAGTTCACCACGCTCGACGGCACGCTGCAGCTCATGTTGGAGGGAGGTCCGGTGGATCGTGTCCGCGTTCATCCGTGGTTCGAAGACCAGGGACCTATTCTTCCCCGCCAGTTTCGCCTGGTAGAGCGCAGCGTCGGCATCGCGCAACAGTTCGATCGCCGTCGCTTTGCCGGGGAGCCCGAAGGCGATCCCGAGGCTCGCGGATACCAATGCCTCGCGATTCCCAATCAGGGTCGGTTGGCGGAGGCGGGTCAATACCGGATCGGCCAGACGGCGCGCCTCCCGAGGGCCGGAGACCGCGTTCAATAGGATCGTGAACTCGTCACCGCCAAACCGGGCGACGATGTCGGTCGGCCGCAGACTCTCGCGCAGGCGCTCGGCGGTCTGGATCAGCACGATGTCTCCGGCCTCGTGCCCCAGGGAGTCGTTGATGGCCTTGAAGCCATCAAGGTCGAGGAAGATCACGGCGACGGGAGACGTCTCTCCGGACGTGTCGGGCGGGGCGTGGAGTGCCCGGTCCAATCGATCGGTAAACAGGGCACGATTCGGCAACTCGGTCAGTGCGTCGTGGAAGGCGCGATGGGCGAGGCGCGTCTCGAGGGCCTTGCGGTCGGTGATGTCGTGCAACGTGCCGATGACTCGGACCGGCATGCCCATCTCGTCGACGATCACCTCGCCCTGCTGATGGACCGAGCGGACGTCTCCGTTCGGTCGCACGATGTCGTGGTCGATGCTGAACGATGTGCAGTCCGCGATGGCCCGCGTGACCACCGTCGCCACCCGCTCTTCGTCATTCGCCGCGATCCATGCGACGTGCCCGCCGGTTGTGGACAAGAACGAGCGGGGCTCGAAGCCCAGGATGCGGGAGACCTCTTTGGACCAGACGACGGTCCCGGCGACGAGGTCCCAGTCCCAACTCCCGAGTCGAGCGATTCGTTGGGCTTCTGCCATGGCCGCCGCCGCAGTGCCCGGATCGGGCATCGTGTTCGGACTGGCCAGGAGTTGGGCGGGCCGTCCCCCGACGGTCAGCGCGGCGATGGGCAGGGCCAGGACTGCCAACCAGGCGTCGGACGTGATCAGGTAACCCAGCGCCAACCCGGAGACGATCGTCAAGACGGGAACCCAGATGCCCAACCGGGGAAGTGTCGTGGCATCCATGGCCCCGGTGGAGAGGGGCGACCAAAGCTGCTCTCCACGGGCGAGTGCCTCCACCCGGGTGGCGGTGAGGAGACTGATCGCCCACATCATCGCCGCGGCGACCGCCAACCATGCCACTGCCCGGGGATCGTCGAACGCGGGGTCGAGAGGATCCCAACCCGAGACGAACAGGAGGACGCTTCCCGTTGCGGTCGCGAGGGTCCGCAGGATGATCGCGTACCACCACCTGAGGCGCTCGAGCCCACTGCGGGAGGCAGGGCGTTCGAGGATGGCGATCGTGCCCAATATGGTCACCACCACCGCCAGCGCGATGGGCGGTGGATACGTGATGACGATGGCCACGTCGATCGCCAGGGCGGCGACCGGTAATGCGGTCGCTGCCCGCAATGGGAGCCGCCCCAGCAGCACGTGGGTCGCCATGAGCGCGACGGCGACTACGAGGAGATGGGACGACACCGGTTGCCAGCGCGGCAGGATCTCCGTCGCGATCCCCGCCAGCGTCACCAGGCAGGCTGCTATCCAGACCCGCAGCGTCGCGGCCTCTGTCGTCAACGGCATCGAGATCCCGCAAATTGCTGGAGACCTCGCCGGAGGCAATCCGGGGCGTGAACCGGCCTCGGTCCGAGGCGCCATGCCGGCGGAAGCTGGGTGCCCTTCATCACGCTGGCTCCAGGCATTGGGGCCATCGCCCGCCTGGGCGCTTCAAAGGCTGCCGGAGTGGTCATGTCCCGGGACCCGTGGTGAGCGTTCGTCGTGCGCCGGAACTCGCGGGACATCCGAGTCTATCCCTCCCGTGGCGACGTCGATGACTGGGGCGAGCGCCCGTGCATCGTGGTCCTGTCAGGCTATTGCGACCCGGCATCCGGTCGCCATAGCCTTCGAGTCCTATCCGGGGGCGGGACGCAATGATCGATCGGTAGGGCAAAAAGGGGCGAGAGAGGGGAGCGCAGTCTGCGCTCCCCTCTCTCGTTTGGTATTCGGTGGTCTGGAAACCGTCGTCGGAGCCTTGCCGGCTATGGACCGTCCTGAGGTTACCGGCGAATTGTCCGGCTCGACGGGGTCGCCGTCGGGAGGAAGCCGCTGGTCGGGGCAGTGGTGGGAGCGATGGTCGGGGCCGTTGTCGGGGCCGTTGTCGGAGCCTTGGTCGGAGTCGGTGTTGCCCCACCACTGAGGCGGAGGGTGGAGGCCGCAGTGGTGGCGGTCGGTGCAGCAGCGACCGGAGTGTTGGTCGCGACCGGGGTGTTGGTGGCGACCGACGTTGGGGCGGCCTGGCCGCAGATGGTGGTCGCGGTGTCGGCGTAGCCGCCGAAGTTGGTGGTCCAGTAGTACTTGAAGGTCGACGTGGCGCCGTAGGCGCGGCCGATGCCGATGGTGGTGTAGTTGGAGCTGAGCATGTTGGCGTTATGGCCGGTGCTGTTGCGCCACTGCTCGAAGGTGGCGGCGGCGCTGGCGTTGCCGGCGGCGATGTTCTAGGCGCGGGAGGTGTTGTAGGAGTAACCGTGGTTGGTCATGTTCAGGGACCAGGTGACCCCATTGAGCATTGTGTGGCTGAAATAATTGTAGGTCGCCATCTCCGTGGAGTGGTGCTCGGCGGCGGCGCCGACGGTCTGGCTCATTCGCAGGGCGTTGAGGCCGTTTTGGGCGCGGTACTGGTTGATCAAGCCGAGGAATGCCACCTCTTCCGGCTCGGCACAATAGCTGCCGGTGGCGGCGGCGGCGGACACCGGGGTGTCGCCGGTTCGGGAGGGTGCCGCGACGACCGGGCCGACCGTGCCAGCGAGGGCAACGATGACGACCGCGAAGAGCATGATGGACTGGCGCATGTGAGGCGATCTCCTGAAAACCGGTGGGAACACGTCCCGCTCAGATTGCCGACCGCCCTCGCGGTCCCGTTCGTCTGATCTTAAGAATGACGGTCGGGACCAAGCGGGGACACCGCACGATGGTCCGAGTCGCCCGTACCATCTGGCCTACCGAATGGCTAGTCCTTTCGGGCTAGGGGCGACGGGCACGTTGGGACGGGAGAGGGAGGTCCGGTCTATCGAATTAATCGCGCCTCGCGGGAGTGTCCACCGCAGGTCATCAGGTGCCGTTTGGTCACACTCGGAAGCCGACGGTGACACGGTATGTCGAGCCCCGTGATCGGACCAGGATGAGGGTGCCCGTGTCGTTCGGGGAGTCGTCCGGGCCGGGTCAGTCGAGTGGCCAGATCCAGGAATTGCGGCGCGGGAAGAGGCCCGAGATCACGGCCCGGTGCTCATCCCGGACGATGCAGTCTGGAAAGGCGTGTTCCAGTTCTCCCAGGTCCCTCCATCCGGAGAGGAGCTGGAGGAACGTACCGTCTGGGAACCGGGCACTGGCCGTATCATCTGGCTCCTGCCATGAGTCGACGGACTTGATCGCCCCCTCGCGGAACTGGAGGGAGAACCCGGTACGGTAGGAGCTGATGGTCACCGTACCGGTGAACCCAGCCGCGGGCGAAGCGACGAGATGGGCTTCTAACACCGGGCGGACACGGCGGATGAAGGCGGTCACGTCCGGCACTCGCAGGTACCAGGCGTAAGGTCGCCGCGCCGCCATGATCCTGCCCGTGAGCAGGGGATAGACCGGGTGGTCGGGGCCGAGCGTGAAGGAGACCACGGTGACTGGAGAGGTCCCGTCCCGGCTCATCTCGCTGGCTCTCTCGGTCGCCCAGTCGAGGACCGGCGTGACGATGTCGACCCAGGCGGCGGTCGGGCCGGCTTCCAGCCGGACGATCGGCAACCGGTCGTCCCACGGTGAGCGCTCGGCGACGAGATAGGCGGCGACCGAACCATCCGGGGCCGTCACCACCCGGATGTCCCAGTCGCCGATGGCATCGGGCGACGACCGCGTGAGTTGGTACCGCCACGTCGCCTCGTCCCGAACGCAAGCGACCAGTCCCCGTCGCGTCGCATGGCCATCGATCGCGACCAACGCCGGGAGATCGGCCAGGGTCGCGGCGCGCACCTTGAACGCATCGCGACCAGTGGGTTCGGTTTCAGGTGTACCGGGGCTTCCGGCCGGTGGGACCGCGCTCGACGTCGATTGCGCACCGGAGGCGGGGAGCACGACCTGACGGGAGCCGCCGAGGGCCAGGGTCATCTCATAGCCGAACTGGCGGTAGTACCAGGGGATGCCGGTGATGGCCTGCGCGAGGTCTCCCGACGCGGTGCTCCAGCGGTGGACTGCTTCCATTTGCTGGCGGACGAGTCCGCGCCTCCGGTATGGCACGGCGGTGCTGACCAATTCGATCCTGCCGACGCCGAAGGGGATGCCCCCATAGGACCAGGTCTGGGGGATCAGGACCAGTGTCGAAGCGATCGCACCGGTGGTGGTGTCCTCGACTAGGAGTGCGTGGGCGGGGGTGACGGTCGGATGCGGTCTGGTGAGCAGATCTCGGGTCCAGGCAGCGATCCGCTCGTCCGGACCCGTGTCACCCGTGCTGCGGTGAACGTCGCCATTCAGGGTGGCGACCGCGTCGGCATCCTCTGGCCGCGCGTGACGGAGCCGCAGGCCATCGCCCAGGTCGGCGATGGTCTCACCGGGAATCGGAGCCGTCGTCTCCGTCTCGCAGTTCACCACGTGATCCCTCTCGCAAGTCCTGCACGGTGCCGTGACCGGGAGAATCAGCCCACGCACCCATCACATTAGGAGATCAGTAGAACTTACGAGGGCACATGGTGACTGTCAAACAGTGTTTTGCGCGAGCGTGATGTTCGGGGGGCATGCGATCGGGATAGGTCGGGTAAATGGTCAACCTGCTGTTGACGTGATTCGGAGCATG
>CADCWH010000005.1 GCA_902806395.1 uncultured Thermomicrobiales bacterium
ACCGCAGCGTGGGCAGACCCCCACGGCGGTGTCCCCCGGCACGACCGTGCCGCAGGCCATGCAGGTGAGCCGGAGGTCGAGGACCATTCGGTGGCCGGTGTGCCTTGTCGCGGCGACCGGGATCATGGCGAGGGCATCCCTTCCTGGGCCGGCACACCGGCAGAGCGACGACTCTCATCGCGGGCAATTGAAGCCGATATGCGGACCGCCAATACCAGCGACCCTGATGTCGGCGAGGATACCATGGCGTTGGAACGAGACTGGCGCTGGCGACCGAGTGACCCAGCGCCCGGTCTTGCGGTCCATTGGTCCGGTATTTGGGACCTCATGCTGCCGCGAGAATGTGACGAGCCGCCGGGATTGGTCCCGGCGGCTCGTCGCGTGGTGTGTTGGCCCGTTTAGGTGAGTCGGCGGGTTAGCTGACCAGCGTCGCCCGGACCACGTAGCGGGAGAGGTACTGGGCGGTGATCGGGTCGAACTCGCCGCCGCAGGTGATCAGGGTCAGGCTCGGGGTATCGGTCGGGCCGACAATCTCCCCATTGATGATCTCGGGGGTCAGTTCGTCGAGGTTGTACAGCTTCTGCCACTCGACTTCGTAGACGTACTCGTTGCCGTCACCGCCGATCACGACGATCTCGGCACCCTCGGCCACGGTGCCGCGGGGCAGCTCGTAGAAGATCGCCGGTCCGACGTTCCAGTAGTCGACGTGGCCAGCCATCACCGCGTTGCCGTCGCTGCCGGGCTTAGCGGTCTGCTCGTACCAGCCGACCACGAACGGGCCGGAAGGGTTCTGCATCACGCCCTCGATGATCTGCAGTGGCTGCACCTGCGCGTCGATCCCGGCATCCTCGATCCTCAGCGCCGTCGGCTCGATCCCGACCCGGCGGGCGGAAGAGGGCGGCTGGGCCCCGACCGGCCCGGGGCGCATGCCGCCCGTGCTCGGCACCTCGCCGATCGCGGTGGAGACGATCTCGCCCTGAGCCGCGGCGGCGACGGTCATACCCAGCATCATCGCCAGGGCCAGCGCGGCGAGCGAGAAGCGTCGCCAGCGGCCGGGCAAGGTGCGGGGGGTGCGTCGTGACGTCCCCATCGTGGCCGTGTCGGTGGTCGGTATCACGAGCGTCCTCCTGGTTGCCTCGCCGGGACGCGAGGCGGGGTATGGGTACGATGGCTGGCGAACGATGCCGCCCGTCACTGGTATCTACGCGCGGGACGCCGAAATGGTGTCATGCGGCGCGGCCGGATGGCGGCTCTGGACGCCTGCCGAACGCTCCCAAGCATACCCGATCGACCGGCCGGGCCACCGCTTTGGGAGGCGGTGCTCCCGGACGAACGGTGACCATGGGTGTTCGGTCCCGGCCGGCGGCGTGAGCGCGCCAGGGGCGCGTCAGCGAACTGGGGAGGCGACCTGACCGGAGGGGGTCTGGGCAGCCACGACCCGCTCGACGAAGTAGCGGTGGAAGCTGAGATCGTCGGTCAGTTCCGGATGGAACGCGGTCGCCAGGAGGTGTCCTTGCCGGGCAGCGACAGGACGACCGTCTGCGAGCCGGGCCAGGATCTCGACCCCGTCACCGGCCCGGTCGATCAGCGGGGCACGGATGAAAACCGCGTGGACGGCACGTCCGGCCGAGACGGCCGGGGCGTCGAGGTCCGTCTCGAACGAGTCGAGTTGGTTGCCGAAGGCATTGCGGCGGACCGTGAGGTCCATCAGGCCGAGCAACGGTTGAGACACCACCTTGCTGCCCGAGTCGCCGATGTCCCGCGACAGCAGGATCATCCCGGCACAGGTTCCCCAGACCGCGAGCGGTGGCCGGGGTGGTGCATCGCCTCCGGAGACATTCTCGGGGGTGGGGGAAGGACCCGAGGCCCGGGCGACGATCGCCACGTCTAACCCGTAGCGCGCCAGCAGTTTGCCGATCGCCGTGCTCTCCCCCCCGGGAATGATGAGGGCATCGACCAGCTCCAGATCTTCAGGCGTCCGTACCTCGATCCCGACCGCCCCGACCCGGGACAGCATCCGCAGGTGTTCGGCGAAGTCCCCCTGCACGGCGAGGACGCCAATCACCGGGCCGCCGCGTCGGTCGTCGGAACTCGGGCTGGGCACCGAGTCGTTTGGCCGGATCACGCTGGTCATCATTCGGTCGATCCCCGTCGCGTCGGCGCAGCGCGGTCGCCACAATTCACCGTGAACCGCGTCATGGTCAATCGGTCACCGGCGGAGAGATCCCGCGGATAGATGGCTCGGCGATTGGCCGGAAGGCGACCGGCAGGGGCAGGGAGCGGCGGCAGGCCGTCGCGCGCGTCACTTGGGCCAACCATCATCGGCCCGGCGGGGCGTCGCTCGTCCCGACTCCTCTGCCCCCGATCACCTGCCGCCTGCCGCCCTACCAGCCCCGCTGGGACAGCATCTCACGGGCCGGGATCGCGGTCATGTCCAGGCCGGGCATCGGGCGTCCGAGGCCACGGCTGGCCTCGGCGACCCGGGCCGCGTCGCGGAAGTGGGTCGTCGCCTCGACGATCGCCCGGGCCCGGGGGGCGGGGTCGTCCGACTTGAAGATGCCGGAGCCGACGAACACGCCCTCGGCCCCGAGCTGCATCATCAGCGCCGCGTCGGCCGGCGTCGCCACGCCCCCGGCGCAGAACAGGACCACCGGGAGTTCCCCGGTCTCGGCCACCCGCAGCACCACCTCGTACGGGGCGCCGAGTTCCTTGGCGGCGGTCATCAATTCCTCGCGAGGCATCGAGTGCAGGCGGCGGATGCCGTCGGTGATCTCGCGCAAGTGGCGGACCGCCTCGACGATGTTGCCGGAACCCGCCTCTCCCTTGGAGCGGATCATCGCCGCCCCCTCGCCGATCCGGCGCAGGGCCTCGCCCAAGTCCTTGGCGCCGCAGACGAACGGGACGCGGAAGTTCTGCTTGTTGATGTGGTAACGGTCATCGGCCGGGGTCAGGACCTCGCTCTCGTCGATGTAGTCGACGCCGAGCGATTCGAGCACCTGGGCCTCGACGAAGTGGCCGATCCGGGCCTTGGCCATCACCGGGATCGTCACGGCCTCGATGATGCCGGTGATCAGGTCTGGATCGCTCATCCGGGCCACGCCACCCTGGGCGCGGATGTCGGACGGGACGCGCTCCAGCGCCATCACCGCGACGGCCCCCGCCTCCTCGGCGATCCGGGCCTGCTCGGCGTTGACCACGTCCATGATCACGCCGCCCTTGAGCATCTTCGCCAGGCCGGCCTTCGTCGTCCAGGTCGAGGTCTCGGCGACCCCGCCGGTCCCGTTGGCCCCATTGGTCGAGATCGTGCCGCTCACCGTCGTCGCCATCGCCATACCCTCCAATTTCGCAATGAGCCATCCAATGATCGATGGATCAGCATTCGCTTGGGCTATGGTAGTCATCTCTCAGGTCCGTGGCAACAGCC
>CADCWH010000006.1 GCA_902806395.1 uncultured Thermomicrobiales bacterium
GGACCGAGCTGGAAGCTGTTGCCGCACGGACCATCGCCGAGCGCGGCGTCCAACTCATCGGCACGGCCCACGGTAACACTCTCGAAAACCTAATGATGAACCCCACACTTTCCGACCTGGTGGGAGGTATACAGTCGGTCACCCTCTCGGACGAAGAAGCCCGGCGACGTGGCTCGCAGAAGTCGATCCTGGAGCGCAAGGCGCCGCCCACCTTCTCGGTGATGGTTGAGATCATCAGCCGGGATGAGGTCGCGGTGCATAGGGACGTGGCCGCGACCGTCGATGCCATCCTCCGCAATGCGCCCGTCAGGGCCGAGAACCGGCGACGGGACGAGAGCGGTCAGATCTCGGTCACCGCCCCGGAGGATGCCCGCCGCAACCCGGGTGGGACCGCTCGGGCCGAGGCGAGCCGGGAGAATCCTTCGATCATCGACTTCGGCGCGCGCCGCTCTGCCCCCGCGCCAACCCCGGCTGCCGGGCCGACCATGCGCTGGGACGAAGAACCGGCCCCTTCGCAGGTGGTCGAACCGGTGGCACGGCTGCCGCGCGGTCGGGGCACGGTCGAAAAGCCCCTCCGGCTCTACCCGTTCGGGATCAGCCGCAACCGCCTAGAGCAGGCCATTACGGTCATCGGCGCTCCGGCCACCATCGTCCGGGACCTGCGCGAGGCCGATATGGTCATCACCCTCAAGAACTACTACCGGCGGCGACCCCAGCCGCTGCGAGACGCGGAGATGCGCGGCACCCCGGTCCACGTGCTCCGCTCCAACACCGAGGCGCAGATGGAGACCGTGCTGGCCGGCCTGTTCCCGGGTACGGCGCCGATCGTCCCCACGGCGGTCGTCCGCGACGAGCCGGTGCTGGAGGAGGACGAGCCAACCGTGCCCGAGATGACCTCGTTCCCGACCCGGGGCAGGTCGTCTCGCCGGGACGAGCGACAGAACGTCGTGGCGAAGGCGCTCTGGGAAGCGGAGGAGGCCATCGGGGCCGTGATGCAGGGGGCACCGCCGATCGCCCTCTCGCCGCAGGGTGCCTACGTGCGGCGCCTGCAACACCAGATCGCCGACCGTTACAACCTCGCCTCCCGGAGCCGGGGAAAGGAACCGAATCGCCGGGTCGAGATCTATCGAGAGGGCCTCCAATAGGTGAGAAGGGGCCGGTTCATTTCCGTCGAGGGGCCAGAAGGGGCCGGGAAGACGACCCAGGTCGAGGTGATCGCCCGGACCTTGCGCGGCCTGGGGCACGAGGTGCTCGTCACCCGGGAACCGGGTGGCACCCCACTCGGGGAAACCGTCCGGTCCCTGCTCCTTGGGCCGGGCGGCGAGGCACTCTCCGCCGAGGCCGAGGCGCTCCTGTTCGCGGCCTCCCGAGCTCAACACGTCCGGGACGTCATCAAGCCTGCACTGGCCGCGGGCCAGGATGTTGTCTGCGACCGGTTCACCGATTCGAGCATTGCCTACCAAGGAGGGGGGCTCGGCCTCGACCAGAGCGCGTTGGGAGCGCTACAGGAGTTCGCCACGGGCGGTGTGCGCCCTGACCTCAAGATCCTGCTGGATCTCCCTGTGGAGACGGGGCTGGCCCGGCGCATGCGTGGGGTTAATTCGGTCAACCACGTCGATCGACGCGATATCGCTTTTCATCATCGAGTCCGTGACGCCTATCATCGGCTGGTCGCGACAGCCCCTTCGACCTGGATCGTCATCGACGCCTCTCGCCCAGTGCCCGAGGTGTCGGAGGCCGTGCGCCACGCCGTGATGCGGCGATCTGAGGTCGTCACCGCAACGTAGGTCTGGAGTGCCGGCTCCACCAGAGGATCGGCACCACGTACTCCCCATCGATTGGATCGTATGAAGCTCGTGATCGCCATCGTGCAGAGCAAGGACGCCGACGCCCTCGTCGGCGCATTGGCCGCCACCGGACATTTCGCCACACGGGTGGATAGCGCAGGGGGCTTCTTGCGGGAATGTAACGTCACCTTATTCCTCGGCGTCCCGGACGACGCCGTGTCGGCAGTCACCGGCCTGATCGGGAGGCATTGCCAGGCGCGGCGCCGGTTCGTCAATCCGTTGGTGCCGGTGATGGCACCGACCGACGCGTTCGTCGCCGTGCCGGTTGAGGTGGAGATTGGCGGGGCCACGATCTTCGTCCTCAAGGTGGAGCGCTTTGAGCGGACGGCGTAGACTACGCGACATGATCTGGCAGCGGCGCAGCATGTCCCTACTGGGACGCGGGCGAGGGAGACTGATATGGACGGTGTGACGGCGGCGGTGGCCCGGGGCGCACAGGTCCTATTGGCGCTCGGGGGGGCCTATGTGGTCGTCCTGTGGTTCGCCTCGGTCGTCTGGACGTTCCGGGACATCGAGACTCGCAGCCGCAACGTCATCACCCAGGTGGCGTCGACATTGTTGTCTGTCCTGTTCCCCTTCATTGGCATCCCGCTCTACATGATCTTGAGACCGAAGGAAACCCTCGATTCCTCCTATCAGAGGTCCCTGGAGGAGGAATACCTCCTCCAGGACCTCGAAGAGCTACCGTTGTGCCCGTCGTGCCAGCGATTCGTGGAGGACGACTTCGTCCTCTGTCCCCACTGCCACGGGACCTTGCGTGAGGCCTGCGTCGCTTGTTCTCGCCTGGTCGACCTGCGATGGTCGTTGTGTCCGTATTGCGGCACCGCACAGGACGGTCGCTCGATCGAGCCTGAAGTCGCGACTACGGAGCGTCGCTGGGTCGCTCCTCGCCGACAGACTGTGCCAGCTGACCGAGACGAAACGGCGGCAATCCCGACTCCCTTGGCCCCACGGCCAGAGCCGGTCGTGGTCCCCGGGAGCGTCACCGAACCAGCCGTCGCCGCGGCGATGAGCCGGACGAGAGTCGCCGCACAGACCCCACGGGGGATCACCGAGCTTCCCGTCCATGGGGTCGGGGATGGCGTCGGCCCGGCAAACGGTTCGAATGGTGCGTCTACGGGCCGCTTCACCCCGTCCCGCCGTGGATCAGACGTATCGGCGAACGGCCGATCCGAGGCTGCTCCGGTCCCTGCCTCCCGAAAGGAAATCACCGTCTCCAATGGAGCACCGGCCACCGGCCGCACCGGGGCAATCGCGGTCGGCGTCCGCAAGGAGGGCGGCTGACGAAGACCCGCCCCATGGTGGAACCCAGGAGGCCCGGGTGTTCGTCATCGGGTGGGCTTTCGGGTCGGCACCGCGTCGGGTCGGATCTGAAATTTGAACTTGGTCCGGAACGCCTCGAAGAAACTGGTGGACGGCAGGGTGATCATTCGGAAGCCATGTTCTCCCCGTTGGACATGGACCGTGTCGCCCTTTCCCAGGGCGAAGGTGGGTCTGCCGTCGAGGACCAGCGACGCCGAATGCTCACTCGTGTCCAGCAACTCGATCGTCGCCCCCTCCGCGACCACGAAAGGGGTCCGGATCGGGGAATGGCAAGAGATCGGCACGATCGCGAACCCGCGCACGCCGGCCGTCAGGACCGGGCCGCCGGCCGCCATGCAGTAGGCGGTGCTGCCGCGCGGCGTGGCGACGATCATGCCGTCACCCGGATAGGTGTTAACGTAGCGGCCATCCAGGTAGAGTTCGATATCGATCATCCGCACGTCGGATCGGATCACCACGTCGTTGATGGCCCAACCGACATCGATCCGAACATTGTCGCGCTGCACGAAGGCCCGCAGCGTGGCGCCCTCGTCCACCACAAAGTCGCCATCGACCAGACTCCCCAAGGCGGCGACCCAATCTCGCCGCTCGACGGCCGCAAGGAAGCCAACCTTGCCGAAGTTGATCCCGAGTAACGGCACATCGGCGTAGCGGTTCGCCACACGCATCATCAGCCCATCGCCGCCCAACACGACGACGGCGTCGACACCGGCCCCGCTCGTCGCGTCCAAAGCCGCTTCGTCCCGGACGTGACAGCCTCGAGCCTCCAGCCATGCCCGGACCTCGTCGGCGAACGTGGCCGCGTCGCCCTTGCTGAGGGCCGCCACCAACCCGATCTCTCGTACGGCACCGCTCATGAGAGTCTGAGCCAGTCGTCGCGGGACACGAGGGCGCCGGTCCTCGCTGCGGGATGGGTCTCCCCATAGTCCGGCTTCACGCATCGTGGGTTGTCGGTCGCCATGGTCAGTCCTCGTCCCATGCTGGGGTCAAGTAACGCTCGTGGTCGTCGGTAGGCCGGAAGCGATATAGGGCAGCGGGTCGGTGGCTTCCCTCACGACTTACCTCATCGGTCCGCTCAAGCATCC
>CADCWH010000007.1 GCA_902806395.1 uncultured Thermomicrobiales bacterium
CATCTTGGAGGAGACTTTGAGCAGGCCGTTCTCCATCGCCGCCAGGTAGTTGCGGCGAAGGTCAGCGTCTGTCATCTCCTCGTAGCCACGTCCACCGGCCAGCGCGGCGGCCGCCTCCAAGGCCAAGTAGGGGAAGACGGCCGAGGCACCGTAGCCGATCGCCAGGGCGAGCTGGTGGACGTCCCAGACATCGCCACTCTCGACGGTCAGGTCGGCGCGCATCCGCAGCCCGGACCGGATCAGGGCGTGGTGGATGGCCCCGACCGCCAGGACCATCGGCATCGCGGCATGGTCCACGTCGACGCCCCGATCGCTCAGCACCAGCAGGCCGGCACCGTCGCGGACGGCTGCCTCGGCAGCGACCACCAGAGCATCGAGGGTTGTCGCCATCGCGCCTTCGGCAGCGGCGGGCGAGAACAGCGTCGAAAGGGTCGTCGCTCGGATCGGTCCGTCAAGGGCGGCGAGCGCGGCGAAGGTCCGTTCGTCGAGGACGGCGCTCGGGAGGTGGATCACCCCGGCCGCCTCGGCCCCGATCACCAGCGGGTTGCGGCGGGGCCCGACGTGGGCGTCGAGCGCCATCACCTGTCGCTCGCGCAAGGAGTCGATGGCGGGGTTGGTGACCTGGGCGAAGCGTTGCCGGAAGTAGCTGGCCAGGGGCCGGACTCGTTCGGACAGAACAGCTAGTGGAGCGTCGTCACCCATCGACCACGTCGGTTCCTTGGCCTCTCCGGCCATCGGCTGGACGATGAGCCGGATGTCCTCGGCGGTGTAGCCGAAGGCGCGCTGCCGAGCCACCGTCGCGGTGTCGGCCTTCGGCCGTAGCGGCCGTCCGGCGGGGGCGACCACCAGTTCGGGCTTGACGTCCGGGTCGGGGTCGGGAACGGCGGCCAATTCCGGCTTGGCGGCGGGCAAGTCGAGGGTGACCCGGTGCTGGGCCAGCCAATCGGCGTAGGGAGCGCCGCCCGCGACCTCCGCCTTCAACTCGTCGTTGCGCAGCACGACGCCTCGGGCCGTGTCGACCAGGATCATCTGGCCCGGCCCGAGGCGTCCCTTCTCGATCACGGTCGCCTGGTCCAGTTCCACGGTCCCCGCCTCGGAGCCGGCGACGAAGATGCCGTCGTCGGTCAGGGCCCAGCGCAGCGGGCGGAGGCCGTTGCGGTCCAGCGTCGCCCCGGCCCGGACACCATCGCTGAAGGCCAGGGCGGCCGGGCCGTCCCACTGCTCCATCAGGCCAGCGTGGAAGTCGTAGAAGGCCCGCAGGTCAGCCGGCATGCGTGGCAGCTGCTCCCATGGCTCGGGGACCAGCATCATCAGCGCGTGGGCCAGGGAGCGTCCGCCGAGGTGGAGCAATTCCAGGGTGTTGTCGAGGCTCAGCGAGTCGCTGCCGGAGAGGCTGACCGCCGGGGCCAGGGCCGCGGCAGGGGTGCCGTCGGCGAAGGACAGCGTAGAGGCGCGGGCCCGCATCCAGGTCCGATTCCCCTGGACGGTGTTGATCTCGCCGTTATGGGCCAGGAACCGGAACGGCTGAGCCAGCTTCCAGGTCGGGAAGGTGTTGGTGCTGTACCGCTGGTGAAACAGGGCGATCGCGCTCTCGTAGGCCGGGTCGCGCAGGTCGGCGTAGAAGCGGGACAGGTCGGCCGGTAGGCAGAAGCCCTTGTAGACCACTGTCCGGGCCGAGCACGAGACGATCGCACAGTCGCCCAGGGCCTCGATCGCCCGCTCGGCCGCCTTGCGGGCCAGCAGCATGGCCCGTTCGAATCCATCGGCGTCGAGACCTTCCGGCCGCCGGACGAGGCACTGCTCGATCTGCGGCAGGCTCTCCAGGGCGGTCCTGCCAAGGACGGTCCGGTCGATCGGCACATCCCGCCAGCCGAGGACCGCGATGCCCTGGCCCGCCATGCCCTCGTCGAGGGCGGCCCGCGCCCGGGACGCCGCCTCGTCATCGGTGGGGAGGAAGACCATCGCCACGCCGAGGTCGCCCGGGGCGACTGGATCGGCCAGGGTCGCCGCTAGCAGCGCGTGGGGGACCTGGGTCAGGACGCCGGCGCCGTCGCCGGTGCGGGCGTCGGCGCCGACGCCGCCGCGGTGGGTCAAGTTGACCAGACCATCGAGGGCTCGGGCCAAGATGTCGTGCGAGGCCTCGCCGGAGACCCGGACGACCAACCCGACGCCACAACTGTCCCGCTCGTAGGCCGGATCCCACAGCGGCGCGATCTGGGTGGCGTTCGCCGGGGAGCCGAAGCCAGGCTGGCCCGTGGCGGTGGTGGCGTGGGTCGCCGGCATCCGATCGAGATCCATGGGGAACTCCTTCCAAGCGGCATGTGGCGGGTGACCTAGCGAGGGGGTCGCCGAGGTCGGGGGCGGGTGCCCAGCTGACCGCTGATCGTCAAACGATTCGCGGCTGGGGCACGATCACCTGGTGGGCGCGTCAACCAGCCGACGACGGTCGCCTGACCGCGCCGGACGAACGGGTGTCGGGGTCTAGCCACCACCGGTGGCGTGGGATCCGGCGTCACGCGTGGACGCCGCGAGGCCCTGCATCGGGCGAGGGGTGCGGTAGGGGGACCAGTCGTGCCGGGAGGACCATGCTCCCGGAACGGCACCGGTCCCGGGGCGCTGGCGTCTCGGCCGGGCTTGGGAGACAACGACATCGTGGGAGTGAGACCCACGACGGCCGATTGCCTCGGAAATGCCCCGTGCCAGCAGTCTATGCCCGGGCGTCATGGACGGGCCACGTACGCGAGCCCCCAATCATGGCGCACCCTTTTAGGCGCATCGCACATGACATCTAGACGCCGTGGTGCAGGTCGCACGCCTGGCAAACATATGCTGGAAACCGCCACTCGCAACCACTTCCCGCCGAGTCTCGATGATCTTTCGTTAACACAGCGCTGAGTCCCCCATTCTCTCCGGACCACCCTCAATGGGGCTGACGGTGGCCGACTCGAAGCCGACCCGGTAGGTCCTTCCATTGAGGACCAGATTTGCAGACCTTCGCGAAGGTCGGTACGATACGCTGACGACGTAGTTGGATCGTGCGCCCAAGACCTCCGGGAATCGACCGGCAGGGTTGGGATGCGAGTGCGTGGGGCAGACATGGTGAAGTCGATCTTCGACCTCGGCACCACCCGGCATGAGCTGGAGCCGGGTGATGCCGTGGCGGCGGTGGAGCGGTCGGGGGTGGAGGTCGTCGAACTTCAGTTCAGTGACATCGCCGGGGGTACCAAGGGGCTGACCATCCCGACCGCGATGCTGGACTACGCCCTGGCGAACGGGTACCGCTTCGACGGTTCCGCACTGACCGGGGGAGACCGCCACGCCGAATTGGACCTGTACCTGGTGCCGGACCCCGCGACGCTGTCGGTCTTCCCCACTCCGTCGGGGACGCACCGGGCTCGCGTCTACTGCTCCGTCCGTCGCCAGGACGGGCGCCCCTTCCCCGGCGACCCCCGCTCGACCCTGGAACGCGCCCTGGGGGACGCCGCCGCCGCGGGATTCGACCTTCGGGTCGGCCTGGAGATCGAGTACTACCTCTTCCGGCGGACCGGGCCGGAATCCGGCGGAACCCCCCTGCTGCACGGGGACGCGGCCGGCTACTTCGACGTTGGGGCCGAGGTGGTGACGGGAACCCGGGATGAGATCGTGACCACATTGCGATCCCTGGGGGTCGGCGTCGCCGGAGCCCACCACGAGACCGGACCCGGCCAGGAGGAACTGGACCTGCTCCCGGCGGGCGGGGTGGCGATGGCCGACCA
>CADCWH010000008.1 GCA_902806395.1 uncultured Thermomicrobiales bacterium
CACTCTCCAGGAGACGGCCGTGAGGCAGGCCAGCGATGTGACGTTGGCGTCCACGTGTGGGACGTGCCGTGACCGTCGTGCCTGGCGACTGACCGCCATACATGGCCCCCGCAAGGAGTGGTCGTCCCACATCAGCGAGATCCGCTTACTCCACCGCGGCGGCGCAACCTCGCCAGTGACGTGCCAAACGACGTCTGGGGTCGTCGACGCCCCCGCGTGTTCACGATGATGGCTCCACCGAGTGCCGCGATGACTCCACCGAGTTCCGCGGATTGGCTTCCCCTCGCCGTCTGCGACGACCCGGTTGCGGAGTCCGGCACGTTCGGTCGTCTGCCGCCCATCGTGTCGTACTCGGAGATGACTCCGCTCCTCGACCTAGCGATCCCAACCACTCTCAGAGCGTCATGAAGGCGACGGCGCCACGCTTGGGAACCGTCTGCGGAAACGGCACGCGACGTGCAAAGGCAGGCAGGGGCCGGAGGGTTCTGGCCCGACCGACATCGTCGTTCTCCTAGAGGAGGGACCCCGTGTTTCATAGGTTCAGATCCGCCCTACCCGTCACCGTGCTCGTCATGGTCCTTGGTCTCGCCGCCAGTGGCTATGCCTTCGCCCAGGACCCCGCCACGCCGGCGGCTGGGACTACTGGGACGCCCGACACCGCCCTCTGCGCGACGCCCGTGACCGAGGGGGATGGCACCCCGGTCGTCGTCGCGACACCCGCGGACACCGCCGCGACCCCGGGCGGAGTGGCGCCGGGCACGCCGATCGGTCTGTACCCCTGCGCGACGCCCGTCAATGCGTCGCCCGTGACGGAGACGCAGGCCGCGACGCCAGGCACGACGCCTAGCGTCGGCGCGGCGACTCCCATCACCGTCGAGTTTATCGATGTCGCCTTCGCCCAGACCGAGCTGACGATTCCCGCGAACACCGATGTCCCGTTCCACTTCGTCAATGTTGGGGCGTCCCCCCACAACTTCACCATCGACGACCCCAAGGTCTTCTCGGGTGACCTGGTATCCGGCGCGACCTCGGATGTGGTGGTCAATCTCCCGGCTGGCACCTACGAGTACTATTGCAGCATCCCCGGCCACCGAGAGGCAGGCATGATCGGGACCCTCATCGTCCAGTAACGAATCGCGGTGAGTTCGGCCAGACCCCGAGCGGGCGCTCGGGGTCTGGCAACCGTATCGAGACAACACATCCTTGGTTCACTGACGTGAACCCTCGTACTGCAGGCGACGAAGACCAGACCCCATAAATACGAAGATTCACTCCAGCACCCGCGCATCGAGCACGTCCGGTTCACGACGAGAAGTGGCAGGATCGAATCTCAGCCGGAAGCGACCGGGACCGCACATCATTGCCATCGGTTGCCATCGATGGTCTTCGAATTACATGGGATCGTGATTCCTATTCGGCCGAGTCAAGTTAATTGGCGCCCCTTGTTTCATCGTTATCACAGAAAGCACAGATCCCGCCGCTCCAACCGATGGCACGAAGAGTAGGTGATCACGAGGGCCATCGTAGGCCAGCCGCCCGCGTGCATCCCTGGCTGAATCCCGTCCTCGCCGCCGTCTGACGGCTTGGTCTGGCAGTGGTCTCGCGCTACCGACCCCTGCCTCAGTGGATCCCGGGCGGCGCGCTCCAACTGGGGCGTCTCCAACGACACCCTTGGGGTCCCGGCCGCGCCCGCCATCAGCTACTCGTCGGGCTTCTACTGACCGCCTCATGTGACGCATCCGGCTGTTGCAAACGGTAGGGGCGTCCGGCAGAATGCGATCAACCGGTTCCCACGTCCTAGGTCCAAGATCCTCCCGCGTCAGTGTCATCGCCTGGAGTGGCAAGGAAGCGCCCAATGGATGCCGCCGTGCCCACGCCACGCCCGGGTCCATTCGCGGTATTCAGGAATCGAGACTTCGCGCTGCTGTGGACCGCCCAGTTCATCACCACGATGGGCACCGGGCTGACCACGATCGCCGCCTCGATCCTCGTCTTCCGCGAGACGGGCTCGGCGCTCAGTGTCGGGATGGTGATGCTCGCCGTGGCCCTTCCGGGGCTGTTCGTCGGCCTCGTTGCCGGCGTCATCGTCGATCGCTACGATCGCAAGCGGATCATGATCGCGGCACCATTGATCCGCGCCGTCGTGATCGGGGCGATCCCGCTGCTGCTGCCCTATGGCATCGGCTGGCTGTACGCGATGGTGATCCTGTCGAGCACCGTCGCCCAGTTCTATGCACCGGCCGAGGCGAGCGTTCTGCCCGAGATCGCCTCCGACGATGAGCTCGCCGCAGCCAATTCGATGATGGCGGTCAGCGGCGTCGGCGCGATGACTATCGGCTTTGCGGCGGCCGGCCTGCTCGCCACCGAATCGTCGGTGAACTGGGCCTTCGTCCTCGACGCCATGACCTTCCTCGGATCGGCCGTGTGCATCTGGTTCGTCCGCGTCCCGACCCTGGTGGTCGAGGGCGAGACGAACGTCAAGACCGTCATCCGGCACCTTCGCGCCGGGGTCGATGTCGTCCGCACCACCCCCATCCTCCGGTCGCTGTTCTTCGTCTTCGCCGCCATCTTCTTCAGCTTCGGACTCTGGAACGCCCTAATCCTCCCCTACACGACCGGAGCACTGCGGGGGACCGAATTCCAGTACAGCCTGTTCGAGGTGCTCTTCACGATCGGCTTCGTCGGCGGTAGCCTGGTGATGGCCGGACTTGCCAGCCGGCTACACGAAGGTCAGTGGATCGTCATCAGCATCCTCGGGATGGGGATCTTCAGCATCGGCTTTGCACTGGCGCAGTCGATACCCCTCGCGATCGTCATGTTCATCTTGGTCGGCGTCTTCAACGCGCCGTCCTACGTCGGTCGGGGTTTGATCATCCAGCGCAACACGACACGTGACGTACGCGGCCGGGTGAACAGCGCCTTCCTCGTCACTCGTGACCTGACCTTGATGGTCGGCATGGCCTCGGCCGGACTGGCTGACCTGATCAACATCCGCGTGCTCGTCTTCGCCTGCGCGGCGGTGCTGATCGGCAGCGGCCTGAGCGCGCTGCGACTCCCGGGGCTCGGCCAGCCGACCGCCGAATGGCGACGGGCCCTCGACATGCTCAGGGCCGCCCCGAACGCTCCGGGCCTCGGCTTGGGGAGAGCCGCGCGGCTGGCCGATATCGACCTGCTCGCCGGGCGACTGCCCGCATTGGCTGGTTTGAGCGGGGCCGCAAGACGGGACCTGGCGACGCACTCCCGGGTCCATGACGCGCCGGCGGGTACGGCGATCGTGCGCACCGGCGAGACCAGTGACGCGGCCTATTTCCTGCTCGATGGGCGCACCGTCGCGAGCCGGAACGACCACGGCACCGAGCGCGTCCTGGAGGTCCACAGCGCGGGCGACTTCTTCGGCGAGGTCGCCGCGATCACCGGCATGCCCCGCACCGCCAGCGTGGTGGCCGAGCAGCCGACGACGCTGCTCCAGGTTCCCGCCGAGACCCTGCGCCGGCTGCGGAACGATCCCGACGTGAACCGCGCTCTCCTGACGAAGATGACCGAGCGCATGGCCCGGTTGGAGATCATCGAACTCCCCCGGTTCTCCGCCCTCGACCAATCGACGCTGCGGGAGTTGCGGACTCCCGAACCCGAACCCGTGACCGGCATCGCACCGGCGGGAGTCAACGCCTGATGTCGCGGCCGCGTCCGGCACCATGCCAGCCAACGTCGGTCTGGTGATCCGGTGATCGCCGCCGATGCGAGCGAGCGCGGCCGGATCCTGGTGGTCGACGACAACTCACTCAACCGCGCGCTCCTGACTCGGGTCCTGGAGGCAGAGGGGTTCGACGTCGCGACTGCCGAAAACGGAAACCGCGCCCTCGAACTGCTCCGCGTGCCCCCGGCGCCCCCCTTCGACGTGGTGCTCCTCGATGTCCTCATGCCCGAGCGCGACGGCTATTCCACGCTCTCGGCGATCAAGACCGATGACGACCTGCGTCACCTGCCCGTGATCATGATCACGGCGGTGGATGAGCTGGCGAGCGTCGTCCGCTGCATCGAACTGGGGGCCACCGATTACCTCTCCAAGCCGTTCAACGCCGCGGTGCTGCGGGCACGGATCAACGCCTCCCTCTCTGGGAAGCGCCTGCGCGATCTGGAACTCGAGTATCTCGAGCAGGTAGACCGGCTGACCACCGCGGCGGCGGACGTCGAGGCGGCGACATTTGCCCCCGAGGACCTGGAGACGGTCGCCTCACGGACCGACGCCCTGGGCCAGCTCGCGCGTGTGTTCCAGCGCATGGCGATCGAGGTGCACGCGCGGGAACAACGACTCAAGCGGCAACTCCAGCAGGTGATGCTGGATATGGAAGAACGTCGCCTCGCCGCCGCCGAGACCGTCGCATCCTACGTCCCCATCGATCGCCGCTTGGCACTTGCCCATGGCGAGCAGTTGCCCGAACGTACCCGCGGTGCCGCCGTCCTGATCGATGTCTCCGGCTTCACGACGATCACGGCGGCACTGGGGCAAGAACTCGGCTTGCGGCGCGGCGCGGAGGAACTCATCCGGCTTCTCAACCGGGTCTTCGCCGTTCTGATCGATGTGGTCCACGATCATCGCGGCAGCGTGATCGCCTTCGGCGGCGACGCCATGTCGGCGTGGTTCGACTCGGACGACGGCCTGAGGGCGATCGCCTGCGCGGTATCCATGCAGCGGGCGATGGACCAGTCCGCCCAAGTCACCACCCCAGCGGGAAACAGGACCGCTCTGTCGATCAAAGTCGCGATCGCCGCCGGGACGGCACGGCGCCTGCTCGTTGGCCACCCCGACATCCAGGTCATCGAGGTACTCGCTGGATCCCTGCTCGACGGACTGACGATCGGCGAGCGCCTGGCTGGCGCTGGCGAGATAATCGTCCGTGCCCCAGTCGTCGAGTCACCCGACCAACCGGTGACGGTGACCGAGTGGCGGACCGACATCGCCTCCGGCGAGCGGTTCGCGGTCGTCACCGCCATCGCGGAACGTCCACAGTTCGTCCCGTGGCCGGTCCTGGGACCCGGCGACCTCAGTGACGAGGCGACTCGCCCCTGGCTCCTGCCGCCGATCTATGAACGCGTGGCCGGTGGGAAAAGCGCGTTCCTGGCCGAGTTGCGCCCGGCGGCGGCGGTGTTCGTAGGATTCCAGGGCATCGACTTCGACAATGATGAGCGGGCCGGCCAGACGCTCGACGACTTCGTGCGCTGGGTGCAGGACGTCTTGGCCGAGCATGGTGGCTCTCTGCTCCAAGTGACCATCGGCGACAAGGGCAGTTACCTCTACGCCGCGTTTGGCGCTCCGGTCGCCCACGATGATGACGCCGCTCGGGCCATGAGCGCGGCTCTCGACCTCCTGACGCCTCCCGTCGAACTCGGCGGGATCGGCGGGATCCGGATCGGCGTCGCCCATGGCCTGATGCGGGCCGGGACCTACGGTGGTCCTGCGCAGCGCACCTATGGTGTCCAGGGGATCAAGACCAACTTCGCCGCCCGGCTGATGGAGCACGCGGACGACGGTATCCTCTGCGACGAGGCGATCGCCCGAGCGGTGAGTCCGAGCATATCGTTCGAGGCTATGCCGCCGATCACCGGCAAGCACGGTGAATCGGTCGGCCCGGCCTACCGGCCGGTCACTCAGACCATGCGAGGGACCATCGCCAGCCGTGTCGATCGGCTCTCCCCGTCCCAGCAACTGACGCTCAAGGTCGCCAGCGTGATCGGCACGATCTTCTCGACTCCGCTCCTCCACGATATCTACCCGGTCGAGATCGACAGGCACCACATCGATGCCGACCTTGAGGCCGCCGAACGGGCCGGCATCCTGGTGCGGCGATCCGGATCCGACCAGACCTATGGCTTCTCGGGATCCGTCACCC
>CADCWH010000009.1 GCA_902806395.1 uncultured Thermomicrobiales bacterium
ACTGCGGGCGCGATAGCGCGACCGCCCCTACCCCACCATCCGACCCACCGACCAGCACCCAACGTGCCCGGCGGGAACCCGTCAGGTCACGACCGGCCGTCCTCTTCGATGGGGGATAGGATAGCATCACGGCCTCCCCCACCCGTCTGCTTTCCGGGCCCGATAGGCCGTTTCCCGGATGCGGCGCCGATCCCGACGAGGCCGATCCGCCCGCGGAACCGAGTCCCTCCGGCTGGCTTCTTGGCCCCGGCTCCGCTGGTGATCCGGACCCGTCGATGTGCTATGCCGGGATAGCATCGCGTCGGGGCCGGTCTGGTGGGCGATGTCCTGCCGACCGCTACGGCTCGATGTCGGCCAACTGCGCGAGGGGGTCGGCACCCGGCGCCAAGGCCCGCATGGCCGGGAAGAGCACCACATCCCGGATGCCGTCCTGATCGGTGAGGAGCATCGTCAGGCGGTCGATGCCGATGCCGACCCCGCCGGTCGGGGGCATGCCGTACATCAGGGCGTTGACGAAGTCGGTGTCGATCGGCATCGTCTCCTCGTCGCCCGCCTCGCGGTCGAGGCGCTGGTCTTGGAAGCGGGCCAACTGGTCCAACGGGTCATTCAGCTCGGTGAACCCGTTGCCGACCTCCGCCCCCCCGATGAACGGTTGGAACCGCTCGACGTGCGTCGCGTCGTCCGCCTTGCGCTTCGCGAGCGGCGAGAGGGCCACCGGGTAATCGATCAGAAAAGTCGGCTGGACCAGGGTCGGCCGGACGAACTGCTTCAGCAACTCGTCGACGATCTTGGGCCAGACCGTCCCGGTCGCCACGTCCGCCCCCGCGGCCCGGGCCGCCACCAGCAGCGACTCGGCATCGTCGTGGGCGCCGTAGTCGACCCCACTGCGGTCGAGGATCGCCTGGCGGAGGCTGACCCGGGGCCAGGGAGGGGAGAGATCGATCTCCTGGCCGAGGTAGGTGATCTGGAGGGTGCCCAGGGTCTCGCGGGCGACCGTGACGATCAACTCTTCGGTCAGGGCCATCATGTCCCGGTAGTCGGCGTACGCTTGGTAGAACTCGAGCATCGTGAACTCGGGCGAGTGATAGCGGTCGATGCCCTCGTTGCGGAAGTCCTTGCAGATCTCGTAGACGCGCTCGAAGCCGCCGACGACCAGGCGCTTGAGGTAGAGCTCGTCGGCGATCCGCAGGTAGAAGGTCTGGTCCAGGGCGTTGTGGAGCGTGGTGAATGGACGGGCGGACGCCCCGCCGTAGAGTGGTTGCAGGGTCGGGGTCTCGACCTCCATGAAGCCGTGGCCATCGAGGAACCGGCGCGTGGCTGACACCGCCCGGGAGCGGGTCTGGAACACGCGCCGCACCTCGGCGTTGGCGATCAGGTCGGCGTAGCGCTGGCGGTAGCGGGTCTCGACGTCGGTCAGGCCGTGCCACTTCTCGGGCGGGGCGTTGAGGGCTTTGGTGAGCATCCCGACGGTGGTGGTCCGGACGGAGACCTCGCCGGCCCGGGTCCGGAAGACCCGGCCGGTGGCCTGGATCACGTCGCCGAGGTCGAAGAGCTTCAGGAAGGTGGCGAAGGCGTCCTCCCCGACGACGTCACGGCGGACGTAGAGTTGGATCTCGCCGGACCCATCGCGCAGTGTGCCGAAGGCGGTCTTGCCCATGTGGCGGACGGTGATGAGCCGCCCCGCGACGGTCACCGGCTCGGACGATTCGACCTCGGCAGCGGCGGGGGTCTCCCCCTCACCCGCGGCCTCCCCCGGCCCCGCGGCCTGACGAGCGGCAGCCTCGTCCCGGGCGAACAGGGCCAGGGCCTCGGCCACCGTGTGGGTCCGGTCAGATCGGACGGGATAGGGGTCAATGCCCGCCCGGCGCAGGTCATCGGCCTTCTGGCGTCGCGTCGCCTGGAGCTCCGACAGACCCACTGCGTCCTCCACTCTCTCGCCGGTCGATGGCGCGGTCGTCGGTCGTCGTCAGGCGACGACCCGGGCCCGGGGATTACTCCCGGACCCAGGCGGCTCAGCGCGGCTTCCGAAGCGCCGGTCGTTGGACGTCGATACGGGTAGCGGCCGGTCCCGGGCGGATGCCGCCGTGAGTTCAGGCGACCTCGACGACCTCATAGGTGATCGAGCCACGCGGGGTGGTGACGGTGGCGGCCTCGCCCTCCCGGCAGCCGAGGACCGCCTTGCCGACGGGTGAGTCGGTCGAGATCGAGCCGCGGGCTCGGCTGGCTTCCTCCGGGCTGACCAGCAGCCAGGTCTCCTCCTCACCGTCATCCGCCCGCAGGGTAACGCGGGCGCCGAGCCGGACGACACCGTCGGGGGTGTCGTGTTCCAGGACCACGGCCCGGGCCAGGACGTAGTCCAGCTCGGCGATCCGGGCCTCGGTGGTGACGTGCTCTTCTTTGAGGTCGTCGAACTCACCGTTATCGGTGATGTCTCCGAACTCGCTGAGGTCGTGGATGCGCCGTTCGAGGTCCGGGAGATGTTCGTCTCGCAGGTGACGGCGCTCGGCCTCGAGCGTCGCCTTCCCCTCCGCCGTCAGCTGGATCGTCTTGTCCCGCACCACGCCCGGCTCCTCTCCACCATGAGACCTGGACCCCGGCCATCGCTGGCCGCGGGGATCTGACCACCTGCCCGTTCCCAGCCCGATCACGTCGGGGCCGAACGCACAGTAACGAAGAAGCCGAACGGCATCGCCGTCGGCTCCCGTGACTTCCCCCTCTTCGGGCGGCAGTATACGACACCATGGGCAGGCGGCAGTGACGATGGTATGACCATCCCCTTTGTGTTGGCGCCATTACCCGGCCGGGGATGGCCAGGGTCCCGGGCGATCGCACCGCCAGGGACCGGGAGGACGCGCCGCCGCACCCGCCGGTCCGCCCGTCGGTGCGTGGGGCCAGCAGGGCGGTCGTGTTCCCGTCAGGGCGGTCGTCTCCGAGACGATCGGGACGGGGACCGGACTGGCACCGGGATGCTGAGTGAGAAGGAGGGCGGGGTATCGAACGGGGCAGCGGTGGCTTGGGTGACCGGGGCCAGCCGGGACGCACTCTGTGCCTGCCCAGGCCCGCCCGCACGCCGCCGGTGACCGCTTGTAGTCAGAGTAGAGAACGGATGAGCCTTTGTCGATCACCTAGTGGTCACCATGCGTGTGCGATGTTGGCACATCGGCGTCGTACCGATGGCGGGAAGGAGACCGTTGGGCACATGGCCCCGTACGGGCGCCGCTTGCTGTGCCCTCGTCTGGGAGGGAACGTGCGAAGGTTGGAACGCACGCCGGGGGAACGGG
>CADCWH010000010.1 GCA_902806395.1 uncultured Thermomicrobiales bacterium
AGCGTCGATATGGCGGGGCGGGCGGACGACCCGGAGTTTCGCACCACCGCGCTCAATAACCTCGCGCTCGCCCACCAAGCTGCCGGCGAGGCCGAGCGCGCCCTGGAACTGGCCGAGACTGCTCTCGCCTTGAGCATCGCCCAGGGGGACCGGCACCATGCGGCGGCGATCCACAACAACCTAGCGGACCTGCTCCACGCGGCCGGGCAATCATCGGCCGCTCTCGCGCATGTCAAGCAGGCCGTGACGATCTACGCGGAGATCGGCGTCGAGGGCGGCTCCGTGCGGCCCGAGATCTGGAAGCTGACCGCGTGGTGACGTCTTGACGGGGGCGAGTCGGGGTCTTACTCAGGAATCACGCCCTGATGGCGTACCGTCCGTTAGATCGGCCACAGCGCTGGCGATGTCTGGATAGACGGCCATGAAGTCGGCCAGGCGAGTGATGGCGAAGATCTCTCGGTAATGGTCGCTCAGGCCACATGCCACCAGTCGGATGTCCACCGACCGGGCCCGGGCTAGCAGGCCGACGATCAGGGCAATACCCGTACTATTGATGTACTCGACCCCACTGAAGTCGAATAGGATCGCCTTGCCACTCGCTCGTTCGGCCTCGGCATATACGGCGTGCAAGGTGTCCTCGGCTGACGCGTTGACCTCACCACGAAGCTCGATCATGGGGAAGCCCCCCAGGTGCCGCACCGTTGCCTCAAGCGTGTTGGTCGGCGCCATCGTCTCCTCCAAGTCGTAAGACCAATTCCACGGTGTGATGGCTCCCGTCGCTCGTGACGCGCACCTCGTCGGTGTGCCGAGCCCCGTTGCCCGTGACGTGGACCTCGTCGACCATGTGCTGGATCAAGAACAATCCCCATCCGCGGGGCGACTGGTCGGCAGCGAGTTTGGCCTCGAGGTCGGGCACGATCGGTGTATCCGTGGGTGGGCCGCTCCCCTGATCAGTGATCCGGATCGAAACGGCCGTCTCCGATACACGAACCTGAATCCGTACTGGCAACTCGGGATCATAGTGATTGCCATGCTCTATCGCGTTCAACGTTGCCTCGCCGACGGCGGTCTTGAGCCGCTCGAGGCGCCGTGGCGGCACATCCAGGGTGCCAATCACCGCGGCGACGCGGTCGATCGCCAGGCGTTCGTTTCCCAGTTCACTTGTCACCTCCCATTCGGCCAGCACGCGCCACTGATCTCCCTCGGTGCTGGCGGCAAATCCTTGCCAGGACTCGTCGGACGCGAGGCGCTGGAGCGTGACGAGCGTCACGTCATCTTCGAGATCATCGTCGGTGCCCGTGAACTTGGCGAGATGGTCAAGGAGATGGTTGATCAGCGTTCTCTCATCCCCACCATGGTCCGCCATCATCTGTCGCAAGCGAGGTATCCCAAACATCTCGCGCTGCTGGCCGCGAGCTTCGACCAGTCCATCACTGTAGAAGAGGATGTTCTCGCCAGGGGACAGGACGATCTCTCGTTCCTCATAGCTGGCGTCTGGCATCAGGCCCAACGGCACTCCGGTTACCCGGATCTCGGACACGCCACCGTCGTGTTGATGCAACGGCAACGGGTGCCCCGCATTGGCGAAGGCGAGCACGCCTGTCACCGGATCGAGGACGGCGTAGAGGCAGGTGACGAACATGTTGGGCGGCATGTCCGGGCACAGGAGTTCGTTGGCACGCCCGAGGACCTGCCCGGGACTATCACGCTGTGAGGCGGTGGCGCGAAGCACGCTGCGGGTCGTGGCCATCACCAATGCGGCCGGCACCCCTTTGGAGGTCGCGTCCGCAATGACCACACCCCACCGTCCATTCTCCAGCCTGATGAAATCATAAAAGTCACCGCCGACTGTGCGAGCTGGCCGATAGACCGTCTCCAGCCGCCAGCCCGGCAAGTCAGGTGTGGCCTGCGGCAGGAGTGTTTGCTGGATGAGTTGCGCTACTCGCAACTCCTGCTCGATGCGTTCCCGCGCCTGGGCTTCCATCTGCTGTTGGTCCACCAGCTGGGCGACCCGAACGGCAGGCGCGACCTGGGAGGCCAAACTCGTCAGGAACGCGCGGTCGGCGGCCGAATACGATTGTCGTCCCCGACGGGGCCCGAGGGTGAGCAGTCCGATCACCTCTCCCTGGCTGACGAGCGGCACCACCAACTCGACGTTGGCGGCCCTCATATGTCGCAATACCGGCGAGTCGAGGGAAAGCTTTGCCACCTCGACCACCCCGGGTTGCCGTTGGATGTGCGTGACGAGCGGATCACCGGGATCCAGCACGAGTGTCGAGATCTCGGCCACCGGGAGATCGCGAGCGATCGGTGACACGGCCGGGCGCGGGTCGCCGTCTCCCCGTCTCCACCAGTGTCGCCATCCACGCCCGACCCTCATCGACTCTCTCCCCGCGTCACATCTGGTCGCAGGTTAGCCAGTGATCGTCCGCTGATGGCTACGGGAATCGTTACGAGCGAGACCCCTGTCATGAATGTCCGGCGCTCGCAACCAGAGTGCGACCTGGGTCGGTTGGAGCGTCTGGGCCACGACGGTCAGCACGTCGGCGTTTAGCCGACGAAGGTCGACCTCGTCACTGACGATGGTGCCAAAGGCCGCCAGAATCCGTGCCGCGTCGTACTTCCCGCGGTCGAAACGGCGGTCGATGACCACCTGGATCCACCTGCGAGCTGGTCCAAAGACCGCGGTCACGGCCAGCGTGGAGACGGCCACCACGACACTGTTGGCGCTTTGTCCGACGACCAGCGTCACGACCGATCCAAGGATGACGACGCTGACCAAGTAGGTGAGGCCGAGGATGCCCGTCAGCATCCCGTAGACCAACGCACGATTGATCACCTTGTCGATGTCCCAGAGGTGGTAGCGCGTCATGATGGCGAAGAGCGCGACGGGAATCACGGCGAACAAGGGGGGGAAAACCACAAACACGATTCGCCGCAGACCCTCGATCTGTTGTTCCGGCGGACCGAAGCTCGTGGCACCGTAGGACACCAGGGCGAACAAGCCCAGCATCAGGGCCATGGAGAAGGGAACGACGAGCCCCCACATGAGGACCCACGACAGTCGGCGCTCCTCGACCGTGGAGGCATGCCGGGAACGAAACGCCTGCGACGTGATGCCAGTGAGTGGGATGAGCACACCGAAGAACGCGATGAAGCTCTCCGGGTCGCCGTGGATCGTCGAGCCAAGCGTCAAACCAAGGAAGGCAAAGAACACGAGATAGAGGATCGTCACGGGCCACCTGAACCAGCGCCGTTTCAACCGGTTCGCGAACAGTTTCCCGTCAGGAAAGAGCAAGAGCGCTCCGATGTACGCGACACCGGCTACCCAATGAAAGGTCCCATGGATGTCGTTCACGACAGGCGAGAGGTACTCGACGCTGTGCGACTGTAGGTTAAACACCGCTCCCGTCCCGATCATCCCCACCGCGAGGAGCCGTGCGGCCCAGTCCCGAGGGCGGACCCGGACGAGGATCACTCCGAGGCACAGGTTGACGACGCTGAACAGATATTGGAGGACAACCGCTGGCAGGGGGTCGGAGATGTGCGCTGCTCGGGCCAGGCCATCGGCGAGGTGGGCCAAGGTCGGAGACGGGAGCACCTCGTCATCGGCAAGCACCCGGACGGTCCCGTGGAGTTCTGGATTGACATCGGAGCGAAAGAAGTAGGTCCCGTGTCCCGGCGCCGTGAATCGGTATTCAATTCTTGGTGATGCGTCCCCATCTTTGACCGGACCTGGAACGGTCGCGCCCCGGTAGAGAGGCGTCGCGGCTGTGGAGTCCGTATAGATGGAGAGATTGTGAGAGTCACCCGACCGGTGATTCTGAAAGACGATGACCGTTTCGGCACCGGCCTGGAGCGTCAGCTCCCGCGTCTTTTTCGCCCATTCGGCCCACGCCTGCCGCTGCTCCAAGGCACCGTCCCAAGCCGAGATCTCGACATACACGACCCGATCACCGCAACCCCAGCGGTGCAGCGTATCGTGCAGCGGTGGGAAGACGTTGACGACGGCGGGTGCCAGCCCAACCACCAGCCAGACGACCGCAGCGACCACGTAGACCGAGAACATGGTCAGGAAGGCAACGTGAGTCAGCCCCTTCCCGGTCAGGAGATTGTCTCTGGTCGGCCGCTCCCGATCCATAACGCGATGCCCCCGGCGATCTTCACACGATTCCGAGTCTATACGGCAACAGCACCCTACGTATCCTACGTTCAATTCGGGGCAGGGCGTGCGGTTGACCGACTATCCCGCCTCGGCCGACGTAGGGCAGTCCGGTGTCGGGCGCTCCCCGGATCCGGTACAGCCTGACCGCCGATCCAGGACCCCGGGACGTCTCCCGGATTGGCAGCCAGGGGACGAGGCGTGTCCTGGTCACCGCGATCCTTACGGATTCCGGGTGAGCGGACCCAGGGGCGGGATGCCCGGCAGGGGGGCGAGCCCTCTCGCTCCCGGGTACCACCCCGAAACTAGGCACCGGCGCGGACCGGATTGGCGTCATCGCCAG
>CADCWH010000011.1 GCA_902806395.1 uncultured Thermomicrobiales bacterium
CCGGTGACCGTATTCGTGCCCCACGGGGCGAATCCCGCCAAGGCGGCCGCGATGCGCGGGATGGGCGCCCAGGTCATCCATGCTGGCCACGACTTCGCCGCCTCGTGCGACGCCGCCGAGGCCCATGCCGCCGAGAGAGGCGCGACGTTCATCCACTCCGCCAACGAGCCTCTCCTGATCGCCGGGGTCGCGACTTCCACCTTGGAGGTGATCGAGCGCATTCCCGACGTCGATATCCTGATCGTTCCCGTCGGTGCCGGCAGTGGTGTCTGCGGTGCGGCGATCGTCGCCAAGGCGATCTCGCCCAGGATCAGGGTGATCGGGGTCCAGGCTGAAGGAGCCCCGGCGGTCTATGACTCCTGGCGACGGCGGGAGTTGCTCGCCCACGACCGGATGGAGACCTTCGCAGACGGCCTCGCGACACGGGTCGCGTCCGAGTTGACGTCGCGCATCATCTGGGACTTGGTCGACGACATGGTGCTGGTCAGCGACGACGCGATGCGACGGGCGATCGCGACCCTCGCGACCCGGGTCGGACTGGTCGCCGAGGGGGCCGGAGCAGCCGCCCTGGCCGCCGCCCATGCCATGCGGGACGAACTCTGCGGCCAGACCGTCGCGGTTACGGTCTCAGGTGGCAACCTCGCCCCCGGCCTGCTGGGGGCGATCTTGGCGGAGGACCCCGCCTGGTGAGCGGGCTCTGGACCAGATTGGGCGGGCGCGACCGGCAGGCCGGCGCGAACGTACTGATCCAGTTCGCGCGGGAGGTCGTGGGCCGCCGCCGGTCGCTGGCGGCGGCCCTGGCCGAGATCCGTCACGCCTCGATCCTCGACGCCCTCTCCGATACCGACTTCAAGACTCTGGATACCCTGGCCGCCGATCGGGCCCGCTCTGACCGCGAGTTCGCCCAGACCCTCGCTCGACTCTCCCACGCCGCCGCTCATGCCAAGGGCTTCGACCGACAGATGGTGGATGCGGCCCTGCGCCTCGACACGCTCCTGCCCGCCGACGACCCCAGTCGGGAGCGGGACACCCTGCTGCGGGACGCCTACACCGCCGCCCAGCGTGCCAGCTACATGCGCGGCGGACGGGTGGCGCTCGGCCGGCTCGGCCGCCGCGCCTACGAGATGGGTGAAGACGAGCGGGCCCGCCTCCTGCTCCAGCAACAACTGGACCTGGCCCCCGAGTCGTCCGACAGTATCGCCGAGGTCGACTCCGCGCTGGCCCTGGCCGAGGTGCTGAGGCGGGACGGTGACCTGGCTGGGTCCCGGGCGATGTATCGCCGGGCGGGACAATCGGCCCAGCGGCTGGAGTATTACCACGGCCTGGCCGAAGCCCTGGTCCGTCAGATCGAACTGATGCCCGGTTCCAGCCCAGATACTCGGCTGGCCCTGCAACGCCAGGCGCAGAGTGCGGCCCAGCGGACCGGCGACACCGCTCTGGAAAGTGAGATCGCCCTCGACGTCTCTCGGACGCTGGCTGAACTCGGCCGCTGGCGAGACGCGGCCGAGGAGTTGGAAGGCGGTCTGCTCCTGGCCCGCGAGACTGGGGACCTGTCCCGCGAGAGCCGCTACGTCGCGATGTTGATCGACGCTCAGAGGCAGCTCGGCCGGACCTCGACCCTCGTCGGGTTGGAGCGACACATGCTCCAGCTGGAAGAGCGCCTCGGCAACCGGGCCGGCGCGGCGCGCTATGCCGTGGACCTGGGGACCAGCGAGCTTTCCCTCGGCCGGGTCGAGGCCGCCCGCGACGCCTTCGAACGGGCCCTGTCGCTGGCCACGGGGATCGAGGACCGGGATGCTCAGCAGCGGGCCCTGGGAGGACTCGGTGCGGTAGCCACCGCCGCCCGCCGTCCGACCGAGGCCCTCGATTACCTGACCCGAGCACTGGATCTGGCCCAGGATGCCGGGCAAGAACGGGCCGAGGCCCAGTGGCTCGGGAGCATCGGCCAGGCGCTGTGGACCTTCGGCCAGGAGGTCGATGCCGCCCGGGCCACCCAGCAGGCGGTGGACCTGGCCCGCTCGCTCGGGGACGAGCCGTTGGAGGCAAGCTTGCTCCCCTTGATGGGAGAGATCTATGCCGGCAGACGGGACACCAGCCGAGCCCGGGACAGCCTCGTCCGAGCTACGGAGCTGAACCGGCGCCTGGGTCACCACGCCGATCACATCGCTGCCCTGACCACCCTTGGCCAGATGGCGATCGACAACGGACAGCCGAGTCAGGCCACTCAGGTCTTCGAGCAAGCCCTGGCCGTCGCCAACGCGGCCGGCGACCAGGCCGCCGCGATCCGGCTCTATCGCCGCCTGGCTCGGCTAGCCCAGCGCCGCGGTGACCACCAAGTCGGACTGGACTTGTTGACCCGGGCCCTGTCGCTCGCCAATGCACAAGAAGACCCCCGTATCCGCAACACTGTCCTGCAACACCTGGCCGCGGCCCAGGACCTCGCCGGCTCGAACGATGCCGCCGAGACCTACCGGGAGGCGATCGACGAGGCGGCGGACATTCACGATCGGTATGGTGAGACCGTGATGCGTCTCAATCTCGGGTTGTTGCTCGCGACCACCGATCCCCACGCCTATCGACATGAGGGCATCCCCAACCTGCAGCGGGCGGCGGTCCTGGCCGCCGATCTCGGTTCGGCGGGCGATGTGTTGCGAGAGCGAATCATGGCCGCCCTGACGGCCTACGGTGGTTCCACTGCCTCACACCACGGCACACCCCCTCCGGCGCGGGGCGCCTCGCGCGGCACAGTGTCCGAGGATCACCCCGGGCGATCCGACCGTCCGGCTGCCTTGAAAGGCCGGCGGACTTGGTCAGACCAGCGTGGGGCCGTCGCGTCCTCCTCGTCTGGCGAGGGATGGGACGACGAGGAGGATGGTCAGAACGACTCAGGTGATAGCGTCGATGACGACGACGAGTGGGATCACCGCGGCGGTGCAGGTACCGCTGCCCGAGATGAGGACTATGACGTAGGGGAGGACGAGGTCTTCAACGAGACCACCCTACCCCCGCACTGAACTCGATGCTGGCGGACGCGCGTTAGTGACTGGTCTTCTTCGGCGGCCCCGCTCGCCGGCCAGTCTATCCCAGACATCTCCATAGACGTACGTACACCTCGCTGATATACTCCTATCCCCGCGCTACCCAAGCATTGACCCTGGGCCAGATCGCGGTGCCCCGGTGCAGGTGACCCCGTCGCCTCATCCCGGGCCCGGCGAGCGGCGGATCGGGATCCCCTCCATGACCAAGCACGGGACTCGCGCGGTACCCGAACCGGAGTCGTCCGCGGCAGCATTCGCCCTATCTGGGGGCATGCCGTCCGATGTCCGCCAGCGGCTGATCGCCGATCTGGAGCCGCGACAAGGGCGCCACCAGGGGCGCCGGCTCCTCGCCGCCGCAGAGCCCACCGTCCCCGGGAGCGCCGGGGAACGGATCGCCCATCTGGCCCTGACCGCCCTGCGCGACGCTTTCGAGCATGCGAGCGAGGACTCGACTCC
>CADCWH010000012.1 GCA_902806395.1 uncultured Thermomicrobiales bacterium
CCCGGTGCCCTGATCAATACCGAGATGCAGGCCAAGCTACGCCGTCGCGGTGCGACGGTCCAGCAAGTCGCCGTCAACCACTACCCGCGCGTGGCGGGCACCGCCACCGGCGGCAACCCGACCGTGATCCTCCGGGCAATGCGCGAGACGATCAACCTGTTCATCGAAATGCACAGCGGCAATCTCGGCGAGGGTGAGCGCCGGCGGCCGCCGGTCCGGATCGCCACCGATACGGCCTCGGCCGTCGGTGGTTTCGGAGCCAAAATCGTCCATCATGTCGCCAGGCGAGGGTCGTCTCACCGTTAGGGAGTGCGGGTCCGAGCCCCGGTCGCCTTCCCTTCTCCACACGCGCGTCCCCGTTCCGGTCGGAGAAATCCGACCGTACGCCCACGCCGATCCGCTCACCGTACCTGCGATCGCCGCCCACATGCGGCAACGTCCAAGGCATCTGGCCGCATTCCTGGGTCGTGCACCGCCTGCGTAACCGCCTTGGAGTCAGGTCGTCGAGACGATGGCCATCTCGATCCTCGCACTGATTGCCCTCGCTCCGATATCCGTCTTCACCAGCAAGGTCTTTCGTCGGGTCGACTCTCCAGAGACCACCGTCACCCGAGACGGTGATACCCCGACGACGCCCGCGATCAGTCGAAGCAGCGCCTGGTTCGCCTTGCCATCGACCGGGGCGGCGGCGAGCCTGACGGTGACTGCCCCATCGTCAGCCATACCCGTGATCTCGGTGCGACTGGTGCGAGGAGTGACCCGGACCGAGATCAGCACGCCGTCCCGGTGATCGCCCACGGCTGGTTTGACTGGGGTCACGCGACCTGGCGGACCCGGGTCGTGCGGGATGCCCGCAGTGATCGGGCAACCTCCCCCATGGTCGCCGCCGGAACTACCGGCCGGCCCAACTGGCCCGCGACCTCATCGATCGTCAGGTCGTCGAGCAGCGTTCCGGTCCGATCCGAGAGCATCCGGGACGAGATGAACAGCGGCGTGTCGTCTCCGGACGCCCCGAACTCGGCGATCAGGTCGGAGCCGGTGAGCAGGCCCGAGACAGTGATCTCCTTGCCCAGATAGCGGTTCTCGACTGCGACCGTCTCGAGTTCCGCCCCGGTCCGGGCGTTGAACCGCGCCACCTCGTCCCGCATCGTCGGGTAGATCAATGTGCCGCAGGCGACCGTCCCCCGTGCGCCGGCCAGGGCGTCCGGACGGGTCCGGCGCAAGTAGCGGCGGGCGTCCTCGAGGAAATGGCGGGGTATCCCGATCCCGTCCTCGATCTGGGGGAAACCGTCGTAGCGCGAGGCGGGTGGCACCTCCCGCCCGGCCATCAGGTAGAACTCGTCACCGAGGTGGAAGAACGTCTCACCCCGCTCGCGGCGGAAGTGGTCCTGCCAGGCTTCGCTCTGGTCGATAACCGCCGCGGCCTCGTCCGGCTCATAGCGGCGAACCGAGATCTGCTTGCCTGGCAAGAGGCGCATGCAGGTCCTCGACATTCGGACCTGCTTGCTCTGGCGCTCCTGCCCGTGCTTGGTCAGACCGACCGGCACGGCGGCGATCGAGAGCAGCCGCGGTCCAAAGGTCGACAGGTCGCGCAGGCTGCGATCCAACTCCACCCCATCATTGACGCCGGGACAGAGGACCAACTGGGCGTGAAAGTCAATCCCGGCCCGCTCCAGGCGCGCCAGGTGGTCCATCACGAGGGCGCCCTTGGGATTGCCGACCAGGGCGACGCGCAAATCCGGGTCGGTAGCGTGGACGGAGACGTGCATCGGGCTGACCCGTTGCTCCTCGATCCGCAGCCAGTCCTCCTCGGTCAAGTTGGTCAGGGTGACGAAGCTGCCGTAGAGCATGGAATAGCGGTAGTCGTCGTCCATCACGTACAGCGAGCGGCGCATGCCTTTCGGGATCTGCTTGATGAAGCAGAACGGGCAGGCGTTCTCGCACACCCGCACCCCGTCGAAGGTCGGGTCGGTGAAGGTGATTCCCCAGTACTCGTCGCCTTCCAGGTCGAGCCGGAACGTGGTCTCCACCTCCCCGCGGTGGGCGACCAGCGTCACGTCGGCCGCCTGAGCGTGGAACTGGAAATCCAGTGCATCGTCGGGCGTCCGGCCATTGACGGACAGCACGCGGTCACCCGGGGCCAGCCCGAGGGAGGCGGCCAGCGAGCCCTCGGCTACCTCGGCGATCAATCCGGGGGTTTCGGGAGCGAGGGCGACCCTGCGGCGGGAAATGTCACTGACGACGGGCATGGCGATGACACGGACCTGACGAGCTGGCGGGAGACCAAACCGGATGGGAACGTCCATCCCGGGTGCGGGGACGTTACGTCGACACGATGGTACCACGGAGACCGTGGTCGGCAGTCAGGAGTCCGTTCAGCGATGGCGTCACGACGCCGGCGGGCGGCGGTAGCGGAGGGAGATCCAGTCCTCTTCGGTCGTCCTCTCCTCCAGTCTCATGCCGAGGGCATCGAATGCGGACCGCACGGCGGCCTCCTTGTCCTCGATGATGCCGCTGAGCAGTAGGACTCCGCCGGGGGCAACGCGGGCAACCAACCCCTCCCGGATCTCGATCAGCACCCGGGCGATGATATTGGCCAGAACCACGTCATAAGGACCCGGGAAGGGGTCGTCGGGCCCGGCCGACCCCTGCTCGATCGTGACCCGCCCGGCGAGGCCGTTCCGCTCGACGTTCTCGCGGGCCGAGCGGACGGAGACCGGTTCGATATCGACGGCATCAACCCGGACATCGGCCAGCAGCGCCGCGGCGATCGCCAGGATGCCGGTCCCTGTTCCCACGTCGAGGACGCGGTCGCCGTCGCGGACCGCACCCTCCAACGCCAACATGCAGAGCCGAGTGGTCGGGTGGGTCCCGGTCCCGAAGGCCATCCCCGGGTCGAGCTCGACGACCACGTCGTCGCCCCTCCGGTCCCAACTGCGCCAGGGTGGGCGAACCACGACTCGCCGACCGACACGAACCGGGACGAAGTGGTCCTTCCAGGCGTTCGCCCAGTCCTCCTCGTGCCGGGGGGTGACCTCCAGGGGTCCAACCGGCCGCATCTGGCCGATGAAGCCCAGGGCCCTCCGCACGTCCGGGAAGGCATCGTCGACCACGTCGGCCGCCGCGACGAACGTGCGCACCATCACCGGACGGCGGGTATCGACGGCGACCCGATCCCCGTCCCGTTCTTGGGTGAACGGTTCCTCGATCACCACGCCCTCGTTGAACCCGATCCCCGCGAAGACCTCGGCCACCGACTCGACGGCCTCGTGGTCCACCTGCACGGCGAGTTCCAGCCAGGACCGGGCGGTGTCGTCCGACTTAGCCATGTCTGCTCGCGTCGGCGTCCCGTCGCCTCCGAGGTTCGTCACAGGGCGATCTGGTCAACGTCACCGACGTTGAGACGGGCGGCGTGACCCCGGACATTCGCCCTCTGCCCGATCACCGAGTGTTCGATCACGACCGACTCGACGGTCGCCCCGGCATCGACGATCGCGTCCCGCACCACCGCGTCGCGCACCGTCACGTTCTCGCCGATGCTGGCGTAGGGACCGATCACCGCTCGCTCCAGGGTCGCGCTCTCCGCGACGACCGACGGCTCGATGATCGTCACCCCGTCGCGATCCCGGGCGCTAGGGGACATTCGGTCGAGCAGGTAGGTGTTGGTGCTGAGCAGGGCCTCGGCATTACCGCAGTCCTCCCAGGCCGAGACGGGAGCGGTGATGACCTTGGACCCCCGATCGATCATCAGTTGGAAGGCGTCGGCGATGAAGTATTCACCCTTGGTCTTGATGCCCTTGGCGATCTGCTCGTCGATCGCGGCGAAGAGGTCGGCCATCCGCCGGACATAGTAGATGCCGATCACAGCCAGTTTGGAGATCGGCTCCTGGGGCTTCTCGATCAAGCGGACGATCCTGTCCCCCTCAACCACGGCGATCCCGAGTTGTGAGGGGTCCTCGACTTCTTTGGTGAACATCACCGCGTCGGCGTCGACGCTCGCGAGGCCGGAGAAGTCGGCCTCGAAGATCATGTCCGGGAACAGGATCAGCGCATCGCTGTCGCCCGCGACGTACTCGCGCGTTCGGATGATCGCGTCGGTCTGACCCAGCATCTCCGGCTGCTCGACGAACGCGGAGGGGATGTCGTAGTTGTCCCGGGCCCACCGCTCGATCTGGTCGCCGAGGAAGCCCGTGATGAAGACGAGTTGGGACGGATTGACCGGCAACACTCGGTCGAGGACGTGGGCCAGCATCGGCTTACCGGCCAGCCCGACCAGTGGCTTCGGCTTGCTCCATGTCTGGGGACGCAGCCGCGTCCCGAACCCCGCCACCGGTAAGATGATGTCCACTGCCGTCCCCCTCGTCTCCGACCGGCCGACCCGCCGCGTCCCACGTCGCCACAATCTACCACCTGATGTCAGACAGGTGGCGAGACGCGATGGCCTCCGGCCGGTGATTCCAGCGAAACTGCTCCTCAAAGCATCATCCACGGCACTCGGAAGCCACCAGAAACCAGGACGACGGCCGGATTTAGCTCCCGTCTGATGGACAGCAGGTGAGCGTCACGGTTCAACGGTCCCGTGATAAAGCATCGATCCACTCGCGGGCCGCAGGGTGACTGGCGACTAATATGGTCGCCACGCCCGATTCATACTCGGCATAGCTGAAGCCGGGGGCCATGGTGGTACCGAGCAGTGCGTACCGGCCCCCCGCACGCAATCGCGCCCCCTGCCAGGTGCCGCCAGGGACGACGTGTTGGACCCGCTGGCCCGCAAGGATGTCGGCGCCGAGGATCGTGACCTCGTGCGAACCGTCCGGGGCAAGGGTGACCATCTCGACCGGATCGCCGAGTTAGGCGTGGAAGACCTCGTCACCGGGGAGGCGGTGCATCTCGGAGAAGGTGTCCGGGGTGAGCAAGTAGAGGATCGCCGTCGAGATGGGCCGGTCAGGATCGGCGCCGGACGGGGAAGGATCCGGGGAGCGATAGGTCTCGATGAACCAGCCGCCCTCGATCTCGAGGGGACGCAGGCAGAGGGCCCGGATGATCGCCGCCGCGTCGAGCGGCTCGGCGGACCGTTCCCGGCTCACCGCTATCGGTACCCCCAGCGGGATTCGAACCCGCGATCTTCACCTTGAAAGGGTGACGTCCTAGGCCGCTAGACTATAGGGGCAATGCCCGAACGATACCGCCCGAACCCGGCGAATGTCAACGCGGCGAGCGATGCGGTGACGACCGGGCCTCACCTCCGCATCCGGTCACGACGGCCGCGGTGAACGCGCGCGAATGAGGTCGCCCACGGCCGCCCGGACGCTCCTCCCTTCCCAGCCCACAATCCAAACGGTCCCCACGGCGATGAAGAAGCCGGCCCAGATCACGATCTCCGATAGGCGCCAGACCCGGTACGAAGCCCATTCTCCCCCGAACCGGTCGGCCCCCAGAATCACGCCGTTCGCGACCCACCCGGCCGGGACCGCAAGGACCTCGCCGGCTTCCGGCGAGACGAGGCCAACGCAGGCCGCACCGAACCCGAGAGTGAAGGCGATCGCCGCGATGGGACCGAGCACGAGATTCGCGCCGATCCCCGTCAGGGACACCTCCGCCCCGGCCGAGAGCAGGATCGGGATGGTGACCAGATTTACCGCGACGACGGCTTTCACCGCCGACCAGGCACTCTCCATCGTCCCCTGTGCGTCACCGTCGCCCATCGCGAGGATCAGCACGATCGCGGCGGCGAAGGAAAGCAAGAACGACAGACTGCCGAGCCACCCGGGGACCAGGACGGCCGTCCCGGCAGCGGCGAGCCCGGTCAGGGTCATCCCGTCTGGTCGCCGCCCCAGGCGCAGGGCGATCACCCCACCGGTCGCCACGATCGCCGCCCGCACCACGGGCGGGTCCAGCCGCACCACCACCGCATAGACCCAGACTAACGCCGTGGCGGCGACCAGCACCGCCCAGTTGCGCCCCCGCCGGGAGAACCGTCGTCGCCCGAGCAGGATCGCCATGAGTAGGGCCACATTGCTCCCGCTGATGGCGGTGATGTGACTCAGGCCCGCCCGCCGGAAGGCCAACCGGCGTTCGGGCGAGAGCCCGGCGTCATCCCCGGTCACCAACCCGGCCAGCAGCGCCCCGGACTCGCCGGGCGACCCCGCCCGGAGCACCCCCACCATGGCGAGGCGGACGTCGTCGGCCGCCCGGGACCACCAGGATGCTTGCTGGATCACGCGCAGCGGTGTTTGGCATCCCGACCACGACACTGGTGGACCGAGGGCGTTCATCGAACCGTCGATCCGCCGGGAACCGAGGTACGCCGCGAAGGAGGCGGTCGCCATATCCGCCAGTGCGGTCACCTGGCCACAGAGGCGGACCCGGTCACCACCCCGTACGGCGGGAAGACGTGACGCAATGACCCATATCCGTGCGTTCGAGACGGAGAGCGGCTGCGGGTCCGCGCCCGCCGGTCCAATGACCCGCGCGACGAAGCGCTGACGCGATCCTCCCGGTTCGGCACCCGATTCCACCACCGCCTCGTAGGAGGCGAGTCCGCTCGGTAGAGTCATCGCCTCATGGGTCACGGCGGGCTGCCGCTCGGCGCTGGCCAGACATGCCGTCAACAGGACCGCGGCACCGACCATCCGTGCCCGACCTCCCGCATGGCCGGACCTTGCTACGAGCCATGCCAGGGTCAGGACCGCGATTCCCCCGACCGCCATCGGACCTGCCCACAGGGCAGCCACCACTGCCCCGCTGGCGACCAGCGCTCCCACGGTCAGACGGTAACCAGGGGACGGAGGACCGCGACCATGCGGTCGGAAATGCCCTCCACGTCTGCCAGTTCGTCGATCGACGAGAAACGCCCGACCTGGTCACGGTAGGCGATGATCCGATCCGCCAGCACCGCGCCGATCTCCGGGAGGGCCTCCAGTTCCTCGGCCGTCGCCTGATTAAGGTCGAGCGGGGCGTCGGTCGAGGCGACGGTCGATGGCGCCGGCGTCGGTCGCGGCACGATCGTCCTCTCTGCACCCAGATCGGTCTCGTCGGCACTCGTGGTCGGGGGTGGACCTCCTTCGTCCGTGATCGCTCCCGTAACCGGGGCACCATCCCCTGGCCGGGTCGGGACGACGACCCGGTCACCGTCACTGAGTCGCTGTGCCTGGTTGACCGTCGTCAGATCGGCTCCGGCCAACGCTCCGCCAGCCGCGACGATGGCGTCCCCCCAGCGGGCTTCCGCCGGCAAGCGCACCACGCCCGGCGAAGCCACCGCCCCGGCCACCGCCACGATGATCTCGGTATCGACCAACGGGTCGCGGATCACGATCGGGGGTGCGTCCCCGAGATCCATCTGCCGAAACAATGCTAGGGTCAACACGACCCCGCCTAATACGGCGAGGAGCGACGCCAATATCGTGACCCGACTCGCCATCCCCCCTCCCCCCGAATCGGCACGGTGGCGCCAAAGGAATCGGTCCGGTGATCCTCCACTCGGCGGCCCGTTACCGCGTCCCTTGCCCATGAAGACTTCACGCCGATGGACGAGCGGCGTATCTTCGCGGAACGTCGCGCGGCGATCAAGGATCGGGCCGGGCAGCCGAACGAGCGTGCTAGACTGGAGCTTCGAGGGAGCCGCGAACGGCGTTCGCGGCCGTTCGCGTTGCCCGGCACGTCCCAGTGCCCCGTCCGAGACCGTGGCCGCCTCCGGCCGGTCGGAGGTCGCCCGTGTCCCTGACGCACATCACGCCGCTGGTCACCGAAGCCGCCGCCGTCCGTGCACTGGCCGCTGAACTGGCTACCGGAGCGTCCCGGCAGGTCTCGGGCGTGCCCGCCGCCGCCCGACCCGCCCTGGTGGCAGCGCTGCGCGGAGTCCACCGGGGACCGATCTTGGTCATCGCCTCCCGAGAAGACCGCGCCGCCGACCTCGCCGCCACCGTCCGGCCCTGGTTGGCTGAGTCCGTCCCGGTGTTGGACTGGCCTGCCCCTGAGGCGTTTCCCTACGAACCGCTGCCGCTCGACCGAGTGATCAGCGCCCGGCGGATCGCCCTGCTTGACCGGATCGGCGACGGTGGCGACCCCGTTGTGGTCGTGACCTCGGTCCCCGCCCTCGCCCGCCCGGTCATGTCTCCTGAGGACCTGGCGACGCACCGACGGAACCTGAGCGTGGGTGATCGGATCGGCCCGGACGATCTCCGACGGTGGCTCGTTGAACTCGGATATGAGCCGACCGCACTGGTCCAGGAGCCCGGTACCTTTGCCCGCCGCGGCAGCATCCTGGACCTCTACCCGGCCGGGTCGCCCTTTCCGGTGCGGCTTGACTTCTTCGGCGACGATCTCGAGACGATCCGATCATTCGACCCGGGCACCCAGCGCTCGCTCGCTCGCCTCAACAGCGTCCGGCTCCTGCCCACGACCGAACTGCCACTCTGGCGCCTGCCGGAGGCTACGGCCGCCATCCGGACATTGGACGCTGGCGGTCTCCGGCCGGAAGTCCGGAACGAGTGGGACCGGGCCCTGACGGCCATGGCGACGGGAGGCACCCCACCGTTCCTCCAGACCCTGCTCGGGTTCTTGCCAGGGATGGTCAGCTTGCTCGATCACCTGCCGCCGACGACCCTGGTAATCCTCGACGAACCGGGTGCCATCGCCTTCTCGGCCGACCAGACCGCGTCCCGGGCCGCCGAACACCTCGCGTCCGCTCTGCAGAATGGTGAGCTTCCCGCCAACATCCCCTACCCAGGAGTGCCGTGGGACACCCTCCGGGATCAGGTCGCCGCCCGTCAACGCCTCGCCCTCGGGGAATCCGCCACGACCG
>CADCWH010000013.1 GCA_902806395.1 uncultured Thermomicrobiales bacterium
AACGATCGGCCGACTCCCGCGGCACGATATACGGCGACCAGCGTCCTTGGTCGCACGCTGACGATCGAACCCGGATCACGATCCTTGCCCCTCGCCGGTCACCCCGTCGTCATCGACCTGGACCAGCTCGGTCAGGACGCCGCCGCAGGCTTCGGGGTGGACGAAGGCGATCTGCCAGCCGTGGGCGCCGGTGCGCGGCACGGTGTCGATCAGGCGGACGCCGGCGGTGGCCAGGCGATCCAACTCGGCGGCGAGGTCAGCGACACGGTAGGCCAGGTGGTGGACGCCGGGTCCGCGCTTGGCCAGGTAGCGGGCGATCGGGCCGTCCGGGTCGGTCGGCTGGATGATCTCGACCCAGCCCGGCCCGGCGCGCATCGTCACGGCGACGATTGCCTGCTCACCCACCCCGAACGTCTCTCCCGGCACGAAGCCGAGCGCCCGGTACCGGTCGATCGACTCGTCGAGATCACCGGTCACGATCCCGACGTGGTGTAGGGCGAGTCCGGCGATGTGGACTGCGGCGTCGGGCGACACGGGCGGCCCCTAATCCCGGTTCGGATTGACGGTCGAGCCCGGCACCGGCATCAGCTCCCGCTTGACCTCCGGGTCGGACTCCGGCACGCCGTCCTCCCGCAGGACCAAACCCCGCTCCCGGCGCCCGGTCATCTCGAAGTAGGCCCGCAGCACCTGGTCCACCACCGGCACCGCGTAGGTCGACCCCTCGCCACCGTACTCGACGAGCACGGTGACCACGATCTCCGGATCATCGTAGGGTGCGAAGCAGGTGAACCGGGCGTGCTGGTTGGCGTAGGTGCCCTCCTCGTCGGCAGAGCCGACCTCGGCGGTGCCGGTCTTGCCGGCGATCAGGATCTCGTCCTCCCCCGGAGGGTTGGTCAGCGGCCAGCGGGTCTCGTCCTGGTCCTTGGTCTGGTTGAACCAGTGGTTGGCCGAGCCATCTTCGTCGTGGACGACACCACGCATCGCTTCCCGGACCAGATCGAAGTGTTCCGGAGCGATCGTCAGCCGGCGCAGGACCTGGGTCGAGGCCTCGGCGATCTCGTCGTCGGAGCCGACGACCTCCCGGACCAAGGTCGGGCGGTAGAGGGTGCCCCGATTGGCGATGGCGACGGTGTTGACCGCGAGTTGGAGGGGGGTGGACTGGAAGTAGCCCTGGCCAATGGAGGTGTTGATCGTCGCGCCAGCCGACCAGTCCTCTCCGTTGCTGCGACGTAACCAGGCCTCGTTCGGAGCGACGCCGTCGGCCTCGCCGTCCAGGTCCAGCTCGGTCGCCGTGCCGAACCAGAACTGCTCGGTGAGGCCCTTGTGGATCAGCTTGATGCCCAAACCGTCGAAGAAGTTGATCTGGCCATTGGTCTTGGCCTCGATGTTGTAATCGTAGTAGCGCAGGTACTCGGAGGCGCCGGCCGGCTTGTCCTTCGGCACGCCCAGGTTATAGAAGAAGATGTCGCAGGACTGCTTGATCGCGGCGGTCACGTCCATGTTCTTGTGACCACCCTCCTTCAACCAGCACGGCCAGACATCGCCCTGGGCCTCGTTCCAGTCCCACGGCACGCGGATCGCCCCGGTGCAGGTGAACACGGATTCGGGCGTGATCTTCTTCTCGTGCAGCCCGGTCAGGGCGTGGAAGATCTTCAGGGTCGAGCCGGGCGGCTGGGCGCTCGCGATGGCCCGGTTGACGTAGGGCTGGCCCTGCTCCGGGTCGGTGTACTCCTGCCACTTGGCCTGGGAGATGCCATCGACGAAGAGCTGGTTGTCGTAGTGGGGATAGCTGACTAAGGCCAGGACCTGGCCGTTCTTCGGGTTCAGCGCCACGACGGCACCCGATTTGGCGAAGATCTCCCCCTCCTGGACGTTGTCGATCTCCCGACGGTCCTCGACGGAGTAGCGGATCCCCTGGGCCAGGGCTCTGCTGGCGGCGGCCTGGAGTTCCAGGTCGATGGTCAGCTTGAGGTCCTTGCCGGGCTTGGGGGGGATGGCCTGGGTACCGGGGACCAGGCCGATCTCGACCCCGTTCACGTCCCGCACCACCCAACGGCCGCCCTTCTCACCGCGGAGCAAGTCCTCCAGCTTCGATTCCAGGCCCGCCTTGCCGAGGTAGTCCTCGATCTCGTAGAGCTTGTTGCCGGCCGGGTTGACCCGGGCCTCCCACTCGTCCGGGCTGATTCGGCCGACGTAGCCCAGGACGTGGGACATCACCGGTCCGGCCGGGTAATCCCGGACCAGGACCTCGCCATCCACTTCCACCCCGGGCAGGTAGAGCGTGTTCGAAGCCAGGCGCAGGGCGGTATCCCGCGGGACCTTGGTCTTGACCGGCACCCGGGTTGCCGAGTCCGGCGCGTTACCCAGTTCGTACTCCAGGATGTTCATCACCGCCAGGCCGGGCATCGTCCGGCTCGCCTCGCGGAACTGCGCGGCCTGCTCGATCGTGAGGCTCTCCTCGAGCAGGACGAGATAGTTCACTTTGGTCAGGCGGGTGATCGCCTCGACCGACCGCTGCACCTCGTCCCCGACCCGGCCCCGCAGCATCGCCACCTGGGCATAGACCTCGGCCCGATTCGCCTCGGGACACGCTCGCCAGTCGATGACCAGTGCTTCCGGCAATTCCAGCTCGGCGATCAGCGTGTCCAGCACGCGGCGGCGGGCGACGCTGCCCTCCTCAGGCAGTTCCCGCGGCAGGACCCGGACCTCCCAGGCGGTACGGTTCTCGGACAGCGGTCGGCCGGCCCGATCGTAGATCAGCCCCCGTGGTGCCGGCGTCGTGACGTAGTGCTGGGAATTGCTGCGAGCCTCGGCCCGGTAGCGATCCCGGTCGATCACCTGCATGTAGCCGAGCCGACCGGCCAGGACCATGAACCCGCCCACCAGGGCCGAGCGGGCGACCAGCATCCGGCGATTCAGGAACAGTTGGTCGGCCGCGATCGGCAGGCTGCGCCGCTTGGCCTTCTTCTGGGCGGCGACAGGCTCGAACCGGAGCCGGTCGCGACGGGCGATCTGAGCCATCAGTAGCGCGCCTCCGTGGCGTGGCGATCGAGCAGCGTCACGAGCAGGTAGGCGGGCGGCACCAGCACCATGCTCAGCAGGGCCTGCGGCACCAGCAATCGGACCGCGGCGCCCAGTCCGGGGCCAGCGTCCCCCAGCGGGCCCCGCAGGGTCACGACTACCAGCGGGGAGAGGACCGAGACGACCAGAGCCAGCCCCATCGGCACCAGGATCCCACTCTGGAAGAACCGGCGTCGGGCCAGTCCCCCGACCACCGCCGCGAGGAGCAGGGCCAGACCGTTGACCCCGAGTGTCTCCATGGTCAGGACATCGAGCAGGATGCCGACGGGACCTGCCCAGATGACACCTTCACCGACGCCGTGAGTGGCGGTCCAGACGACGATCAGGACGATGACCAGGTGGGGATCGATCGCCAGGGGATTGATGCGGGGCAGCAGAGCGGTCTGGACGAACGCCGCCACGACGATCACGAACGCGAATCCGAGCCGGGCCATGCCCCCGCCGTTCCCCCACCGAAGGCCATCGTCCGATGCATCCGTACGGGCTCCGAGTGTAGCACGCCCGGTGGACCCTCCCGCAGCGGCTGGCCCCCGGCCGGGTCAGGCCCCGCCCGCGCCCATCTCCCCGATCCGGGCCAGCGACTCCCGCGCCCCCTCGACCGGCAGCTCGAAGATGATCGGTCCCGCAAACCCCTCCCCGTCGAGCCTCGCCAGGAAGCGGCCCACGTCGAGGTCACCATGGCCAAGCGGCCGGTGATCCTGCCCGTATCCGACCGTGTGGTCCGGTCCCTGCCACGGGCCGTCGTGGAGATGGACCTCAGCCAAGTGGGGCAGGGTGCGGTCCAGGGCCTCGAAGAGGTCGACTGGACCGGAGAAGCCGACCAGGACGTGGCCGGTGTCAAAGCACATCGAGACTCCGGCCGCCTCGGCGATGCCGAGGGTCAGGTCAAACGGGAACTCCACCGTTTCCACCGCCAGCCGACGGGGGTCGATCCCGGTCGCGGTGACGATCTCGCCTAGGCTGCGGACGGCGTGGTCGGCGAAGATGCCCAGCACCATGGGCCGCGCCGCCTCGGCCATCCGCATCCGGTAGAACTCGGCCGCCAGGGCATTGGTGGCGTGGAGGACGTAGACCTCCGGATCGAGGGGCGCCGTGGCCCGGATGGTCTCGACCACCGCCTCGACGGCACCTCTCCGGACGGGACCCAGCGGGGACGACGGCTCCACCGACCACAGTGGCAGGTGGACGGTGTAGGCGATGCCCAGTTCGTCCCGCAGGGTGGCCAGCCCGGCGATCGTCTCCGGAGAGTACGCGTGCGGGAAGAACAGGGACAGGTCGCCGCCCAGCTCGATCAGGTCGAAGCCCTCGGCAGCCAGCTCCCGGACGCTCTTGATCCTGTCGAACCCCGTCACCGCCGCGACCAACTCCTCGGCCGACCCCCCACCGCCGAGACTCCGCGTCAGCGCCATCCCGGACATCTCCGCGATCCCGAACCGCATCTCCCGACCCCCATCACTCGTTCGCAACTTACCGTCTAGCCAGGCGGACGCCGTGCCCGCAAGGAGTTCATCGCCACCGGTCACCGCGCCCGCCCCGGTGATCTCCAGACAGCGGAGGGTATCTCTCCCAGCCGTCGCAGGATCGCTGGCAGGATTGTCACACCCGGCCCGCGACCGCATTCGGGAACTCGCCGTATCATGCCCCGTCATCGACAGTGGGCGCACCTGGCAGTGCCGGGATCACGTTGGGGAGAGAGCAATACATGGCACGACGGGCCGTGCGGGCGTCACATGTCATCGCGTATCAGGATGGGGAGCACCGGCACCTGCGAGACGGGGTGGTGGTCTGGGACGGGCAGGACATCGTCCATGTCGGGACCGCGTTGGACGGGCCGGTGGACGAGGAGATCGACGCCTCCGGCAAGGTCGTCACGCCCGGGTTCATCAACACCCATGCCCACCTCTATGAGTCGCCACTCGACAAGAGCTTCGTCGAAGACCGCGGCAGTCGGCAGTTCTTCCTCTCGGGCCTCTTCGAGTTCCTGCCCGCCCGCAGCGCCGCCGCCGACGAGGCCGCGTTCCGGGCCTGCATCAACTTCAGCATGGCCGAGCTGCTGCGCACCGGCACGACCACGGTGATGGAGATCGGCTCGTTCGGCGACGACGTGGTGGCCGAGGCCGAGCGGGTCGGCCTCCGCGCCTACGTCGGCCAGGGCTACCGCTCCGGCCGCTGGTACACCGGCGACGGCAAGACCGTCAGCTACGAATGGGACGAGGCCGCCGGGGAGCGAGGTCTGCGCGACGCGATCGCCTTCATCGAGCGGGTGGACGGCCGGGCCAACGGCAGGATCAAGGGGTTCCTCACGCCGTCCCAGGTCGACACCTGCACCGAGGCCCTGTTGCGTGCCTCGCGGGATACCGCCACCAGCATGGGGGTGCCGCTGGCCCTGCACGCCTCCCAGTCGGTCAACGAGTTCCACGAGATGACCCGTCGCCACGGCAAATCTCCGATCGAGTGGCTCGACGAAATCGGTTTCCTCGGACCCGACCTGATCCTGGGCCACGCCATCATCCCGGCCGGCGGGAGCTGGGCCAACTACCACGGCGACGACCTGGCGATCCTGGCCGGGACCGGCACCAACGTCGCCCACGCCGTCTGGGTCTTCGCCCGGCGCGGCATCGCGATGGAGAGCTTCGCCCGCTACCTGGAGCGGGGTGTCAACATGACCCTGGCGACCGACACCAGTCCCCAGAGCATGATCGAGGCGCTGCGCTGGGCGGCGGTGCTGAGCAAGGTGGTCGACCGCCGGACGGAGGTCGCCACGGCCGCGGACGTGTTCAACGCCGCCACCCTCGGCGGGGCCAGAGCCCTGGGCCGCGACGACCTGGGCCGAATTGCCCCGGGCGCCAAGGCGGACCTCCTGTTCTGGGAGGGCGAGAGCCTGACGATGACCCCGCTACGGGATCCGATCAAGAACATCGTCTACAGCGCCCAGGCCGAGGACCTGTCCACCGTCGTCATCGACGGCGAGACCGTGATGCGTGATCGTGACATCCCGACCATCGACATCGCCCAGGTCACCCGCGATCTCCAGGCAGGGGCCGAGCGAATGTGGCCAAACATGCCAACGGGCGACTGGGCGGGTCGGACCGTCGACCAGCTTGCCCCGCAAAGTTTGCCGCCGTTCCGCCCGGACGGCGGGTAGGCATCGCTTCCCGGGAATCGTCAGGCTCCGTCCCGGTCCAGGATCTCCAACACCGGGGCCATGGCCTCGATGCCGGCCCGGCTGTTCGGGGCCAGGATGCACTGGACGTGGCTGATCCCCTCCCGGGCGAAGCCACGCAGGGATTCCGCGACCTGCTCCGGAGTGCCGCCCAGTGGGTCACCGCTCCCGGTCGGCGAGGTGCGGGTCAGCCGGGCAGCCTGGCCGGGGACCTCGACCAGCACGGCAACCGTCCGGCCCAGGGTTGCCGGGTCCCGCCCGACCTCGCGGCACGCCCCCTCGACCAGGTCCCGCAGGGGCGGGATCGCGGAAGGGTCACTCTGACCCCATGTCAGCCAGGCGTTCCACAGGTCGGCGTGGCGAGCCATCAGCCGCATCATCCGGGGGCCAGACCCTAGGGCGCCGATCAGGATCGGCGGTCCGCCCCGTCCGGTCCGTGGCCCGCGCGGCAACAATTCGCATTCTCGGGCGGCGTAGTACGGGCCCGTGTGGTCCACCCGTCCCTCTCGCAGGAGCGGCAAGATGATCGCCAGGGCATCCTCGAACCGTCCGACGACCTTCTCGAACGGGTAACCGAAGGCGGCGAACTCCGGCTCGTGCCAGCCGGCACCCAGGCCGAGGACCAGTCGGCCGTCGCTCAGTTCGTCGACGGTGTCGGCCATCTTGGCGAGCAGGGCCGGATTCCGCCAGCCCGTACAGACGACGAGCGGCCCGATCTCGACCCGCTCCGTGGCCGCTGCCAGGGCGCCGAGCAGCGTCCAGCATTCCCACGCCCCCTGGGCCGCCTCTCCCCGGTGCCGGAACAGGAGATGGTCGGGGACCCAGACCGAGTCAAACCCGACGGCCTCCGCCGTCCGGGCCATGTCCAGCACGTCGCGGCCCCGTGCGCTGCCGCCGTCCATCTGCCGCTCGACGATCGGCAGGAAGACGCCCACTTTGAGGGGACGGCGCCGAGCTAACGACCCGGGATCCTCGTCCATCGCTCGGGACCTCCCCCGTGATGAGCCGGTGCGCGGGGCAGGGCACCGGCCAAGGCGTCGGCGACCGGGGCTCCCTCGATCCGGCCCACGGACCCGGTCCCCGACGATGACACGAAGTTATCACGATCTGGCGACATCGGCGGCACCATGGTCAGATGGATGTGCCCCGCCGCCCGCGTTCACGACACCAGACTGAAGGGCCAGAGGCGCCGAACCCTGCCAGCCAGAATCTGCGGTGTCACGGCCGGCGCGCCTGGCAGGATGCCGGCGGGAGGGGCACGCGTGACGACCACGAAGGTGACCTCACCGACACACTGACCTTGGACGACGACGCCCTGCGCTCGTGATCGTCCGCGCGGGGTGGCGACCGGTCGGCTCTGTCAGGAAGACCCCCTAGCCGCTCGTCACGTCGCGGCGTCGGAAGATCACCAGGGCCACCGCCAAGAACCCCACGGTCCAGATGGCGAGGGTCAGGGATGCCCTCCAAGCGTCGGACACGTCCGCGGCACCGGGGCCAGCGTCGCCGACCCCGGCGACGTTGTTGAGCGCCAGGATCTTGTCGGCGTTGTCGCTGATCAGCAGGTCGGGTAGCCAATCGACCGCATCGCCGGCTAGGCCGATCAGGGCGACGACGAGGTCCTCGAGGAAATAGACGGCCAGCCCGACCGAAATCCCCGCCGCGTTCGACCGGCTCCAGAGCGCGACCATGAACGACAGCGCGGCGTACGGCACGATGACGTAGATGCTTCGGCCGACCGAGGCCAGCGAATGCCTGA
>CADCWH010000014.1 GCA_902806395.1 uncultured Thermomicrobiales bacterium
CGATATGGTCGCCATGTCGCAATTGATCGACGCCGCCGTGGCCTCTGAGCCGGACGGCCTGGTCGTCTCCGTACCCGATGCCGAGGCCCTGTCTCCGTCGATCCAGGCCGCGGTCGAGGCGGGCATCCCCGTCATCACGATGAACTCCGGCAGTGACGTCGCCGCCGAGCTGGGTGCCCTGAATCACGTTGGCCAGACCGAGTACGAAGCTGGTGTCGGTGCCGGTGAGGCAATGGCCGAGGCTGGCGTCACCACCGCCATCTGCGTCAACCAGGAAGTCGGCAACGCCGGCCTCGACGCCCGCTGTGAGGGCTTCACCGACGCTATCACCGAGGCCGGCGGCACCGTCGAGGTCCTCGCCGTCGAACTCACCAACCCGACCGAGGCCCAGCAGCGGGTCGAGGCGGCCCTGACCGAGGACGAGACGATCAACGGTGTCCTGGCCCTCGGCCCGACTGGCGCCGTGCCGTCCCTGGCCGCAGTCCAGGCGTCCGACCGCGCCGCCGACATCCAGCTCGCCACCTTCGACCTGTCCCCGGAGGTCCTGGAGGCCATTGCCGCGGGCGACATGCTGTTCGCGGTCGACCAGCAGCAGTACCTGCAGGGCTACCTGCCGATCGTGCTGCTGACGCTGAACGCGACCAACCTCAACACCGTCGCCAACGACGTCATCATGACCGGTCCCGGCCTGGTTACCCAGGAGAACGCCGAGCGCGTGATCGAGCTCTCCGAGGCTGGCACCCGCTAGTGTCCCCGGGCGCGGTGCCTCGGGGAGGTCATCCCCTGGGCCCCGCGCCACCGACCTTTCGCCGACGGGGCGCTCGCGTCGACGCGAGCGCCCCGTCCCCTGTCCGGAGGTCACATGGCGACGTCCGCACCGATGGGTAGCCGGGTGCCCACGTCCGTTCCCGACGAGCGTGTCGCCCGGACCGGTCTACTCCAGCGACTGCTGGTCCGGCCGGAGATGGGGTCCTTCGCCGGAGCCGTGGTCGTCTGGATCTTTTTCGCAATCCTGGCCGGCGACAGTGGCTTTCTCCGGCTGACCGGGGTGGCGTCGTACCTTGAGGTCTCTGCCGAGCTCGGCATCCTGGCGGTGGCCGTCGCCCTGCTGATGATCGGGGGCGAGTTCGACCTCTCGATCGGCTCGATGCTCGGCGCGTGTGGCATGATCGTGGCCATCTTCCCGACCGAGTTCGGTTGGGGGATCTGGCCAGCGATCCTGGCCTCCCTCGCCTTCGCCCTCGCCGTCGGCGCCATGAATGGCTACCTCGTGCTCCGCACCGGGTTGCCGTCGTTCATCATCACCCTCGGCACCCTGTTCATCATCCGCGGCGCCACCCTCGCCTTCACCCGGCTCCTCACCGGTCGCACCCAGGTGGGTGGTGTGGACGACGCACCGGGCTATGCCACCGCCCACGACATCTTCGCCAGCGAGATCGGCATCGGCCGGGCCAACTTCCCGATCTCGATCGCCTGGTGGGCCGTGATCGCGGGGATCGCGACCTGGATCCTGCTCCGGACCTCGTTCGGGAACTGGATCTTCGGTGTCGGCGGCAGCCTCCAGGCCGCCCGCAACGTCGGCGTCCCGATCAAGGCCGTCAAGATCCTCCTGTTCATGGGCACCGCCGCCGCGGCCTGGCTCATCGCGGTGATCCAGGTGGTGACGTTCCGCGGTGCCGATGTCCTCCGCGGCCAGGGTCAGGAGTTCAACGCCATCATCGCCGTCGTCGTCGGCGGCACCCTGCTCACCGGCGGTTACGGCTCCGCGATCGGTGCCGTCTTCGGCGCCCTGATCTTCGGAATGGTCCGCCAGGGCATCGTCTTTGCCGGCATCGATGCCGACTGGTTCCAAGTCTTCCTCGGCGTCATGCTGTTGGTCGCCGTGCTGATCAACCGTTGGGTCCGGACCCGGGCCACGGAGGCTCGCCGATGAGCGCCACCTTGTCGCCGGTCCCGTCGAGTCCTCCGGTTCCCCTCGACGGGACCGGACGAGTCCCGCTCTTGGAAGTCCAGAACGTCTCGAAGTACTTCGGGGGAGTGATCGCCCTGGCGGACATCTCGATGGATGTGCACGCCGGCGAGGTGATGTGCCTGCTGGGGGACAATGGTGCCGGCAAGTCGACCTTGATCAAGGTCTTCTCCGGCGTCCACCGGCCGACTTCCGGCCGGTTCCTGATCGAGGGGCAGGAGGTCAACTTCTCCTCCCCCCGGGATGCCCTCGCGGCGGGCATCGCCACCGTCTACCAGGACCTGGCGATGATCCCCCTGATGAGCATCTCGCGGAATTTCTTCCTGGGGGCCGAGCCGACCGTCGGCTGGGGGCCGTTCCGCCGCTTCGACGTCGCGCGGGCCGGCCAGGTCACCCGGGACGAACTGGCCAAGATGGGCATCCGCCTGCGCGACACCGACCAGCCGGTCGGCACCCTCTCCGGCGGCGAGCGGCAGTCGGTCGCCATCGCCCGGGCCGTGTACTTCGGGGCCAAGATCCTGATCCTCGACGAGCCGACCGCCGCCCTCGGCGTCAAGGAGGCGGGCGTCGTCCTCAGGTATATCGCCCAGGCCCGTGCCCGCGGCCTCGGGGTGATCTTCATCACCCACAACGTCCACCACGCCTACCCGATCGGGGATCGCTTCACCCTGCTCAATCGAGGCCGCTCATACGGCACCTTTCGCAAGGATGAAGTCAGTCGGGAGGAGGTCGTCGAGATGATGGCCGGCGGCGAAGAGTTGGAGGAACTGGCCCACGAATTGGAGGAGTTCGCCCACACCGACCGCCAGACCAGCGCGAATCTCACCACCGGCCCGGGCCGGAACACGGCGCACGACACCGTCGACCTCCGCCCGTCGTGAGCCACGGGCGATCATGTCCGTGGCAACAGACGACGTGCCCGATCCCACCGTGGCCACCCCGTCTCGGCGAACTGGCGGCTCAGCCCGGCGGGAGACCGCACACGACCCCTCTCCCAGCTAAAATGCTCCTCAGAGATCGGCAGGACGACCGGGCTCGCCGCGTCGAGCCATCGGTTCACCGGTCGGCCGCGACCGTTTGGCGAAACGCGAATTCGACACGGACAGGACCGGACGAGTGCCCCATGATACGTCGATGACGCAGCAGATCGGATCCAGCTCGCAGACGGCCCAGGGCGTCGTCACGGGGATGACGAGGTCTCGCGTCCCGTCGCCCGGATCTGCCCCGGACGACGATGGCGCGCGCCCCCACCCGACCGGTGACGGGGAGGTGGGATCATTGGCGGCCGGGATCCGGATCGCCAACGCCCCCTGCTCCTGGGGAGCACTCGAATTCGAGGGGATGGCCGCCGAGCCCGTGCCCTGGGAACGCATGCTCGACGAACTGGCCGAGACGGGCTACGTCGGCACCGACCTCGGGGACTGGGGGTATCTACCGACCCACCCCGCCACCCTGCGGGCCGAGTTGGACCGCCGTGGTTTGGATCTGGTCAGCGCCTTCGTACCAGTCGCCTTCAGTGACCCCGCCGCCCATGCCCCCGGCCTGGACCACGCCCTGCGCGTTGCCCGGCTGCTGGCTGAGGCCAGCGGTGAGCAGGCTGCCCCGGCTCGCCTCGTCCTTGCCGACGATAACGGCACGGATCCCATTCGGACCAGGCACGCGGGTCGGATCACCCCGGAGATGGAACTGGCCGATGACGACTGGCGCGTCTTCGCCCACGGTGTCGAGGAGGTCGCCCGGGCCGTCTTTGCCCAGACCGGTGTCCGTACCCTGTTTCACCACCACTGCGCCGGTTATGTCGAGACACCGGCGGAGATCGACCGGTTCCTCGACCTGACCGACCCGGACCTCGTCGGCCTCGTCTTCGACACCGGCCATTACGCCTTCGGCAGCGGAGCACCGGCCGAGGTCGATCTCGGCGACGCGATCGACCGTCACGCCGGTCGCATCCACCTCGTCCACGCCAAGGACTGTGACCCGACCGTGGCCGGACGGGCCCGGGCCCAGAACTGGGACTACTTCGACGCGGTCCGGCATGGGGTCTTCTGCGAACTCGGCCGGGGGGCGGTCGATTTTGACGCCGTCATTGGGTACCTGGCCTGTCACGCCTACGGTGGCTGGATCGTCGTCGAACAGGATGTCCTCCCGGGCCTCGGATCACCACGGGAGAGCGCCGCCCGGAATCGGGTCACCCTTGCCGGTCTCGGTCTCTGATCACGTCACTCCCCGGGAAATGATCTGGTGGGGCGTCTATCTGCTCGCCCGAAACCTCTCTACCTCGATACGCGGAGCGCTCTCGGCACCCGCGGCGCGGACGGTTCATGGGAGATGACGGCGCCTGATCCGGAGATGGCATGCCAGGCGGCGGTCATCCCACCGTCTCTGATCGTCGCCTGGATGGTCGCCCCATCAATGACTCGATGGGTCCGGTCGTGCTGGGAGCGGCCCATCCCCGAAGGCGGAAGACTCGACTTGGCGGGTCAAGATCCCCTTGATCGCCAGTTACCCCACGATGGCCAGAATTCCGATTGCCGCGACGATCACGCCGGGGGCCACGGATATCCAGCGGGCCAACCGCCCCGCGACGAGCATGCTGGCTCCCATGGCCGAGGGCGACGACACGCCACCACGGATCCGCACCGAGGGTTGGGGCACCCGGGCGGGACGTTGGACCGACCGTGACGATGGAGCTGACGGCACTGCCACGGGGCGCCCTAACTCAGACACATGCCATGCTGTGTATGCACTCTGCCGGGCAGACCTCACGAGGCGAGGCGACGCGGCCGTCCTGGTGCTGCAAACGGAGGGTGGACCGCGATTCCCGAGCCATCTCCTAACGGTCCCGGCGGGATTCATCAGCCCGACGGGACTCCATAGGAACGTCGGGTGTCCGAACCACCGTCGTGGGCCAGGGGCATGGGGCGGAGTCCGGGGTGCTCACCGTGGTATACTGTCAGTAATAGCTCGGGGTGCGCGGGTTCGCCGCGCAACAGTACGCCATCTGCCCTTCCCTCACGCGCGGCGTCGGGGCCGTCGAGCCGTACTGACCGGCCGTCGGTCTCTTGCTCACGAATCGGGACGTTTCCCGGTTCGAATCACCATGCCGCCGCGCCCGTTGAGGTTCATCCGATATGTCCGTCGCCACACTCGATCGTCCGGCCAGCGCGGCCGGGGTTGTCGGGGCGCGTGCCGCGTCCTTCGCCGACCTGCCGATCGCCGTCGAGACACTCGACGCACTCACCGCTACCGGGATCAGCGTCCCGACACCGATCCAGGCCCAGACGATCCCCGTCCTCTTGGGAGGCCGCGACGTGATCGGTCAGGCTCGAACCGGTTCGGGCAAGACCCTCGCCTTCAGCATCCCGCTGGTCGAGCGTCTCGATCCCTCGATCAACGCCGTCCAGGCCCTGATCCTGACCCCCACCCGGGAGCTGGCGGTCCAGATCGGGAGCGTCATCGACCCCCTGATCGCCCGCCGCCGGCTGCGCTCCGTCCAGATCTTCGGTGGCCGCGCGATGGGTCCGCAGCGAGATGCCATCCGCCGCGGCGCCCACATCGTGATCGGCACCCCCGGCCGGGTCCTCGACCTGATCGGTCAGGGTGCCCTGCGCCTCGATGGCGTCCGCTTCCTGGTCCTGGACGAGGCCGACGAGATGCTCGACCGGGGCTTCGCGCCCGATGTCGAGCGGATCATCCGCCGCACGCCGTCCAGTCGCCAGACGGCCCTCTTCTCGGCCACCATGCCGCCCTGGGTCCGCCAGACCGCCGACCAGCACCTGCGAGAGCCGGTCGTGGTGGCGGTCGACACCAAGCCCGAGGACATCCCCGCGATCGAGCACGTCGCCTACATGGTCGACGCGACTCGCAAGATGGAGATCCTCGAATCTCTGCTGGACTACCGGCAGGAGGGATCGATCCTGGTCTTCGGCCGGACCAAGCACGGCGTCAAGAAGATCGCCCGCCAGCTCGAGATGGCCGGGTACCCCGTGGTCGCGCTCCAGGGCAACCTCTCGCAGAATGCCCGTGACCGGGCCATGGAGCAGTTCCGCTCCGGCGAGGCGCCGATCCTGATCGCCACGAATGTGGCTGCGCGTGGACTGGATGTCAGCGACATCTTCCTGGTCGTCAACCTGGAGCTGCCAGAATCGCCCGAACTGCTGACGCACCGCGTCGGCCGCACGGGGCGGATGGGCCGCGAGGGTCGCGCGATCACCCTGATCTCACCGGATGAGAACGGGAAGTGGCGCCAGTTGCAGCGTGGCCTGGGCCGCCAGATCCCGCTCGCTCCCTGGAAGGGGCCCACGGCCGCCCTGGGCCTCGACGCAGATGCCCCCATCGCCCCGCGGCGGGCCGTGCCGGTCGCCGCGACTCGCGATGTGGATGCCGGACGCGGTTCGCAAGGTGCCACCCGGCGCGGTGGGACGCCCACCCGGGGCTCCCGTCCCGACCCGGTCGATGCCTGGCAGAGCCGGTCCACCCGCGCCCGCCCCGGCGCCGAGCGGGACCGGGACCGCTCGGTCCAAGCCCGCTTCGGCCGCGACGTGCGCCCCACGTCGGGTCCGGTCGAGCGCTCCCTGACCGAGGTGACCTGCTCCCGCTGCGGCGCCCCGACCACGGTGCCCTTCGTGCCTGACCCATCCCGCCCCGTCTTCTGCAAGGATTGCTTCCAGCCGGCCCCGCGCCGGGGTCGGGGCTAACCGGCATCGTCCCGGGTCGTTCTCCGTCTGTGATGGCGTGGGACGACCCGGCGAACGTATACTCGCCGCGCTTCGCGCTGACCGGGTCAGCGGCGCGGCGGAACAACGAGCGGAGGGCAGCACGGGCGTGGATCGTTCCCAAACCGAGACGCGATCGGACGATCGCGCGACCACGCCCATGAGCCCACCGTCCTCCCTCCCTTTGTCACTCGCCGGTATCCCGGGCGGTGCCTGGTGAGGAACTGGCGCGTTTGGCTCGGATTCGTCATCAGTCTGGGCTTCCTCGCCTTCGCCTTCCGGGGCCAGGACGTGGGGGAGATCCGGTCCGCCCTCGGCCAGACGGACTATCGCCTCTTAGCCCCCGCGCTCGGTCTCTACTTCACGGGGGTATGGATCCGAGCGATCCGGTGGTCGATCCTCTTGCGGCCAATCGTCCGGCTGAGCGCCCGCCAGGTCTTCCCGGTCGTCGTCGTCGGGTACACCGCCAACAACGTCCTCCCCCTGCGCACCGGTGAGGTCGTCCGGGCGTACCTGCTCGGTCGCCAGACGGGCATCAAGAAGACCTCCACGCTGGCGACGATCGCCATCGAGCGCCTCTTCGATGGCCTGACCATGCTGAGCTTCATGCTCGCCGCGACGACGGTCGTCAGCTTCACCAGCCAACTCCGGCAACTCACCCTCGTCGCCTTCGTCCTCTTCGTCGGCATGCTGCTGGCCCTCTTCATCCTCACCCTAGGCGGCAGCTTCCGAGACCGCGTGATCCAGTTGGTCCTCGGCCCGCTCCCGACGCCACTCGCCGACCGGGTCGAGCGAGTGGCGGAGTCATTCCTCAGCGGTCTCGGGGTGCTGCGCCGGGCGTCCGACCTCGGTCTGGTCGCGGGCACGTCGGTGGTGGCCTGGCTGTGCGAGGCCGGCATGTACTGGGTGATCGCCCGGGCCCTCGGGACCGACTTCGCCGCCGTCCTAGGGGTGGCCGAGACGCTGTTGACGACCGGCGTCGCGAACCTGGCGACCCTGATTCCTTCCTCACCCGGCTATGTTGGCCCGTTCGAGGCGGGCGTCCTGTTGGTGGTGAACGGCGCTCTCGGCGTCCAGCGGGAACTCGCCCTGACCTATGCGATCCTGGTCCACGCCGCGCTCTTCTTCCCGATCACGATCATCGGACTAGTCGTCGCCTCGCGCCTCCACCTCTCCCTCCGGGGTATCCGTGACCTCGACGAGGTGACCGGGGTGGCCGAGGGGACCGACGGGGCCGAGACGGTCGGCGCACCCGATGGCGGTGCACCGGTCCCGCCGCGCACCGCAGCCACGACGCCCAACCCCGCCCCCTGACCGGGCAGCCGCGGGACGTATCGGGAAGATGTCCTCGCCGCCCTGGACTGCCAAACCACCCACCGGACCACCGCGATCCACTGGTGGGGACGTACCTGCCGTGAGGACGATCCAGCGACGGGTGCCCGGCAAGGGATCACCGACGGATTGACCGACTTCTCCCGGTCCAGGTCGGGGACGCGGGGGTCGCGCGATCGCACCACATGGCCTGGGTCCCCGGCCTCCTCGGTCTTTGAGACCGACCGGGTCGTCCTCGGCGCGAGCCTGTTGATCCCGCCGGCGATCGGGTGCCGGTACTCAACTGCGGCCACTCCGCAGGGTGCTCCTGGCTGGTGGCGACGGGCTACCTCACCGCCGCCTCGGCATCGATGCCGGCCCGCCAGCCTGGTCGCGTCGAGACTTCGGTCGCCACCTGGCGGAGGAAGGTCGCGGCGCGGTCCAGCCCCTCCCGGAAGATGGTCGGCTCTTGGCCGATGCCAATTCGCAGGTGACCCTCCAAGCCGAACGTCGAGCCTGGCGCCAGCATCACGCTGGCCTCCTCCGCCAGACGATTCGCAAGCGGCAGGGACGGCATGTCCGGGGAATAGGCCAGCATCGTCAGGAGTCCCGCGCTCGGGGCCCGCCAGGCCACCAGGTCGGCGTTCGCGGCAAACCAGGCACTCGCCACCGCCTTGTTCTCGGCGATGATCCGCCGGTTTCGGGCCCGGATCGGCTCACGGTGGCGCAGGGCGATCAGGGCCAGGGCGTCGTTGAGCTTGCCCGGGCTCAGCGAGACGTAGTCCCGAGCGCCCCAGCAGGCGGCGACAAGGTCGGCCGGAGCGGCAATCCAGCCGATCCGCAGGCCGGGCAGGCCAAAGGGCTTCGAGAACGTGCCGACGCTGATCCCGAGTGGACCGAGATCCCGCATCGGCGGGACCGGCTCGGTCCCATCCTCGTGTTCGAGCCACCGGTAGGCCTCGTCGGAGAGCACCCGGGCCCCGACCGACTCGGCCAGGTCGTAGACGCCCCGTAGCCCATCGGCGTCCAGCGTCCCCCCGGTGGGGTTGTGCGGGGAGTTGATCACGATCAGACGTGTCCGCGGCGTGACCAACCGTTCCAGGGCATCGAGGTCGAGGCGGAATCC
>CADCWH010000015.1 GCA_902806395.1 uncultured Thermomicrobiales bacterium
GTCCTGCTCGAGAACCTGTCTGGGTTCCGCTTCTTCGATCGGGACCTGGTGGGCGAGGCGATCCGCTACCTCAGTGTCATCACCCCCCTGGTGGAGGGCGGCCTCGGGGCCACCATCGACACGCTGGGCCAGGAAGTGCGCCGGGTCGGGGCGACCCTGTTGGTCATCGACGGGACGGCCGTCTTCGACGACTTCTCCCCCTCGACCTTTGACCTCCGTCGGTTTGCGCAGCGGCTGGAGGCCCAGTGCTCCATGCTGGGGTGCACCCCGGTGCTGCTGACCACCTCCACCGACGAGGACTTGCGAGATCTCGGCGGTCACACCAACGGCGTGATCCTGCTGCGCAATGACCTCGTCGGCGCCCGTCACCTCCGGACGCTGGAGGTGATCAAGATGCGGGGCGTCCGGCACGCCGGCGGCACCCATGACTTCGTCATCTCCGATGACGGGATCGTCGTTTTCCCTCGCCTGGAATCCATCGTCGGCGGGAGGCGACCGGCCGAGCAGGTCCAGCACGGCCTGGGGACGGGGATTTCGGAACTGGACCGGATGCTGAGCGGTGGCCTGATGCCCCTGTCCACCACGCTGGTGATCGGGACTCCCGGGGCGGGCAAGACCATCCTGGGTCTGAGCTACCTGATGGAAGGGGCCCGTCGGGGCGAACCCGGCTTGATGGTTGGCTTCCACGAGACCCCTGATGACCTCGTCACCACCGCCCGGGGCGTGGGACTCGACCTCCAGCGGCACCTCGACACGGGCCTGATCCGGGTCCTCTGGAACCCACCACTGGAGCTTTCCGCCGACGGGTGGGCCTGGCAGGTGCTGGCTGCCGTCGAGGAACTCCGACCCCGGCGGATCGTCATCGACGCGATCACCGACGTGCACCGGATGATGACGGCCCCCCAGCGCATCCCCGTGTTCGTCGTCGCCCTGGTCAACGAACTGCGGGCTCGGGGAGCGACCGCGCTGTTCGTGGCGGAGATCGACGCCTATGTGGACCCGAACCTGACCGTGCCCGTCCCGGCCGCCTCGGCCACCATGGACAACGGGATCCTGCTACGCCACGTCGAGGTCAACGGTGAGCTGCGGCGCCTGATCTCGGTGGTCAAGACTCGCCAGTCGGCATCCGACCCGATGATCCGGGAGATGGAGATCACCGCCCAGGGGATGGTCATCCGTCAGGCCTTCTCGAACGCGGCGGGGCTGCTGACGGGTCGTGCCGGGCCAGTCCCCGCTGGGGGAGACCCCACCTTGTGACCCAGGTTCTGGTGGTGGACGACGAACTGGTCATCCGGGAGATCATCGCGACGGTCCTCCGAGACGAGGGGTATGACGTCCTGGAAGCGAGCGGTGGTCGCCAGATGGTGGAGGTCCTCGCCACGGCCCACCCGCACCTGATCCTGCTGGACCTGATGATGCCGGACGGGGATGGTCAGAACGCGCTGCACGAGTTGCGGTCGGAGCCCAGCCTGCGCGATATCCCGGTGGTGGTGATGACGGCGGGCCGGTGGAGCCAACCCCTCGCCACACCGGTCGCCGGGATCGTGACCAAACCCCTCGACATCGGTGACCTCCTGACGACGGTGGCCCGGTTCGCCAGACCGCTCGCACCGTAACGGGACATGGTGGCGAAGACGTAGTGTGTTCGTGCTGGTGAAGCATCTCTGTGGCCCGGGGACCCGGTGTCCCAATCCCGATGTCGCCCGGGACACTGGGACCGTTGGCGGGATCGGTACTCAGGGGTGAGGCGGCGGGGACCGGCGCGCACGGCAGGGCGGCCACGGCCATCGGGCTGTCCGGGGGTCACCGGCGTTGGACCCGCCTTTCTGCCCGGCTCGCTGAACCCGCGCGACCGCCGCTGACCCACGGAACCCACTGCGGGGTCCCGTGGGCCGCCGTCCACATCGACGGGTCAAGGCTCGATGTCGACGATCGAGGCTGATGACACGGGCCCCGGTGGCAATGCCGACCCGGCATCGGTCGTCGAGTGCGGTTCCCTACTGCGCGGGGAGAAGTCGGGACCGCGGTCGGCGAACGACGTCCGGGTCTCGGCCAAGATGACGGTGGCCCACCGTTTCCGAGGCGCAGTGAGTAACGGGCACGGGGCGAGATCGCCGCTCTGGCACTGCGAGACCAGACAGGGACGGACGGCCAAGACGCCGATGCAGACGCGGCGAGGGTCGTTACTCGAGGTCAGGTCACCTTCGATGGTCGTGGCGATCCGGTTGCCGAAATCGGCCGGGGAGGCGTGTGTCCTTCCAACTCACCATGCCTGACAACGATCCCGCAGTCCGCACCGGATGCCTATAGACCCACGACGGTGTTGCCGGGCCGCCGGACTTCCGTGGCACCGCGGTACATGCCGCTGACCGGGTCCCGCGCGATCAGCTGCACCGCGCCGCCCGAGTCCCAGGGGCCGATCACCTCGACCTCATGACCAAGGTCCCGCAGGTCCGTGATGACCCGCTCACCGACGCGTGACTCGATCTTGACCGTCGGGTTCCCGA
>CADCWH010000016.1 GCA_902806395.1 uncultured Thermomicrobiales bacterium
GCCAGCAGGACCTGGACGACGGTGTCGGCCTGGCTCAGCACCGTCTCTACCGGCCTGTCGTCGACGGTGACCTGCCGCATCGTCATCGCCCCCTCGGCGTAGCGGGCATCGTTCGCGTAGAGTCGAAAGTAGATCGCGTCGAGTGGCTCGTCACCCGAATTGACGAATCCCAGCGCGACCGAACCCGTCACTTGCGACGGTCGGGACCCCGTCGCGAATTCCACCGTAGCCTCGATGGCATAGTGGGATAGTGTTCCCGCAGTCTCTTCGATCACGGCCTGACGATAGGGACTGAGGACCGGTGCATAGAGGGCGGGGTCATCGGCCACGACCGGGGTGCCGGAGGCGTTGGGAGACGGTGTGGCTTGGGAAGCCAGCGCTGCCGGTCCACCGGCCACGGTCGCGAGTAACAGGAGCAGGGCCGCCAGGCGGCCCACCGGACGAGATCTCCGCAGTCGTCGTTCGCTCATCGTGGTCCCTCTCGCGACTGTCCCGGCTGGCCAACGGGGCCAGTGCGGTACGCTTTCGGCCGTTCGATGCCCAATCGCGGGCGATGCCCAGGGTGGGCGGGGGCGGTTGATATGCGGTCCGATCATGCGGTCGGCGATGGAGAAGCTCCCGGCGGTCGTGGGACTGATCCCCCGATCGGGCGCGGACTTCCCGCCGCAACCCCTGCAGAGATCGGACGGTCCCCGGTCGGGCTGGTGATGTCTCCGGAACTGCTCGCCGAGGTGGTCGCCCACATGCGGGCCGCGTTGCCCGACGAAGGGGTCGGCCTCGTCGCGGTCGCGCCGCCGGGACCCGACCCCTTCGTCCGGGCCACCGCATACGTACCGGGCACCAACGTGGATGCCTCTCCAACGCGGTATACAATGCACCCGCGAGAGGTGATCGATGCGCTGTCGGAGTTCGGTCGCCGCGGTTGGCGGCTCGGGGCCATCGTGCACTCTCACCCGTCGACGCCGCCCGTCCCGTCGCCGACCGACCGACGCGAAGCGTATCATCCCATGGCGCTGGCGATGATCGTCTCGTTCGCGATGGGCGACGCCGAGATCGGGGTGTGGCGCATGGACGACCCGGTGGGGCCAGTTCCGGCCCGGTTGGTGACCAAGGACGACGGGGTAGGTCGTCGTCCCGACGGTGCGTCGGCCGGACCGTCGGCCTGTGCGGTGACGGCTTGAGCGTGAGGCGGGGCGCGCGACGCGATCGGCGCCCCATGGTGCCCCTTCCCCGCTCGGGGATGACCGTGGCGTCACGGCTGGACGACGCCGAAAGCTACGGGGCGGCCAAGCGACGGGATCGGGGGTCGGCGTGATGACGGAGACCGGGACGGTGCGGCGATCGCCAGACGAGATCGTCTCCGCGCTCGCCGCGATGCCGGGTGGGCTGGAACGGATGCTCGACGGGCGACCGGAAGAGGCCTTGATGCGCCCCGCCCGGGATGGGGGCTGGGGAGTCGTCGAGGTCTTGCCTCACCTGCGGGACTGGGAGGAGATCTTCGGACAACGGGTCCAGGCGATCCTCACCACCGATCACCCCTCTCTGGAGTCGTTCGACGACGAGCTCTGGGCGATCGAGCGCGATTACCGTGGCCAAGACCCCATGGCGACATTGGCGCACTTCCGGGAATTGCGCGAGGACCTGGTCGACATGGTACGGGATCTCCCGCCGGAGGCCTGGGAGCGCACCGCGGAACACGAGGTCCATGGACCGATCACCCTGGGGTGGCTGGTGGATCGAATCACGAGCCACGATACCGAGCATTGCGAGCAGATCCGGGACGCCTTGGCGTGATCGGCGGAGTCGGGTCCGACGGGTCCGGCACCATTCGACCGGCGGATGGGCCGGAGAGAGAGGACACGCGTGGCACAATCTCGGACGTCCTACCAGACCCATACCCCCCCGGAGGGCCTCATGTCGCCCACCGGTGACCATGGCGAGGATGCCCCTGTCCCGTCGTCGGCCGCCGCCACGTCGCCTCGGCGGGCGATCGGGGTTCCGGTCACTGACCTCGACAACGGGTCGCTCGTCCTTCGCCTCTCCTTCACGATCAACCATCTCTCCCGCTGGCTCTCCCCGATCCACGATCCCGCGCCCCTGATGCGGGCGACCCGGCGAGGCGAACCCTCGGTGATGGACCTGCTCTTCCAGATGCGAGACGAGGAGCGTCGCGTCTTCCCGCGGATGCACCAGATCTCGGTCCAGACCAACCCGGACCTCGACCGTCTGCCGCCGTACGTGCCGACGGCGGCGAGCCAGGCCCACGACCGGCAACGCACGCCGTTGGAGGTCATGGCCGAGTTCCGCCGTCTCCGGCTCAGCACCTGCTCGCTGCTGCGAAGTCTGGTCGATTCGGCCTGGGAGCGGTCGGGCACGAGCCGGCAGGAACATGACTGGACGATCAGGAGCCTGGCCGAATCCCTAGCGGCGCACGACCTAGACATGCTGGCCGAGATGGAGGTGGCGTTGGACCGGTCCGGCGCCCGGGAGGGCATCGCGGCCGTCTCGCGGGTGCCGCTGGCTGAGCTGTTGACCCTGGTCCCGGTTCGTGTCCGGCACGGTCGCTGATGGGACCGGTGAGACCCGGTCCTGACGGTGGGGCGAACGGGGCGACGGGGCTCGATCCCGACCCGGGGCGAGGGGCCGCTCCGGCGGCGAACGACGCCGCGAGCCTGGGCCGCGAATTCTTCCTCGCTCTCGACCGGCGCGACCCCCGGCGCCTGCGGGCCACGTTGGCTGACCACGCCAGCTTCCGCGCCCTGCCGCACCTGCCCCCCGTCCGTCTCGCGGACGAGATCGTGGCCTACTTCGGGGGAGTGGTCTCCTCATACCCGCTGGCCCGGTGGGAAGTCAGCGACGTGATCGGCGAGGGGGACCGTTCGGTCATCCAGTTCCTCATCCGCGAACCGTCTGACCGCTGGGGCCGCGAAGTCGTCTCCGAGCAGGTCGCGGTGATCCGAACCAGCCAGGGCCAAATCGTCAGCATCGTCGGTTACTACGACAGTGCCGAGTTTCGCCGTGCCTTCTGGGAGGAGTGAGGAGACCAGCTTCCAAGGCAATTCCATCTCCCGAGATGGCATGCTGAAGTAGAACGGCATGTATTGGTATAGCTGACGGCGATGTCACGTTTTCTTGCACATGGTGAGTGCCGAAACGCGCGGATGCCCTGGTGAAGCGATCAGCAGAGGAGTCCTGCGTCGAAGCGCAACGACTTCGCCCATGCCCCCCGGTACGTTGGTCCGGCGTGAAGGGAATCAATGGGCGTTCCCCCCGAATCGGCTCCCCCCTCCGATGGTGGTGGACGGCCCGCTCACCGGTCGCCAGGACGTGCCCGGCGCGGTGGGCTACGTGAAGACCCACCACGTCGCCTAC
>CADCWH010000017.1 GCA_902806395.1 uncultured Thermomicrobiales bacterium
CCCCCAGAGCGGGATGGTCGGTGGACGGGCGATGCGGTTGATGCCGCCCGGTCCGCCGGTGACGGTCTCGGCGTTGGTGAAGACGCTGGGCACGATCTCGCCGAAGCCGAGGGTGACGATGGCGAGGTAGTCGCCTCGCAGGCGCAGGGTGGGGGCACCGAGCAGAACCCCGAAAAACGCCGCGATCAGCCATGACACGGCCATCGCGGGCCAGAAGCTCTGCAGGAACCCGGGGACCAGGTCGTTGCGGACGAGCGGGCTACCGGGCGAGGTGAGGAAGGCGGCGCCGTAGGCCCCGATGATGAAGAACGCGGCGTAGCCGAGGTCGAGGAGGCCGGCGTAGCCGACGACGATGTTGAGGCCCATCGCCAGGATGACGAAGACCATGATCGCCAGCCAGGACCCGAGCCGGTTGAACCCCAAGGCACTATCGATGAAGGGGTAGATCGCGGCGAAGATGAAGGCGAGGATACCCCAGGGGATACGGCGGTCGTCGCTGTCCGCGCGGGTGCCGCGGGCCCGGCCGGCTGGGACGGTGATCGCAGTCATGGTGGCCCCTAGACCTTATCGACCGTCTGCTCACCGAGCAGTCCGGATGGACGGAAGACCATGACCAGCACCAGCACCGCGAAGATGACCGAGGACGTCCACTGGGCTCCCCAACCGGAGACGTACTGTTTCATGAATCCGTCCGAGAACGACCACGTGAGACCGATCAGAAGACCGCCCATCACCGCTCCGGTGAGGTTGCCGATGCCGCCGAGGACGGCGGCGGTGAAGGCGTAGAGGCCATACTGGAACCCCATCTGGAACCGGGCGCTGTTGTTATAATAGAGCGCGATCAGTCCGGCGGCCCCGGCCAGCGATCCGCCGAGGATGAATGCGACACCGATCGTGCGGTTGATGTCGATCCCCATCAGGGCGGCGGCCTCGCGGTCTTGGGCAGTCGCACGCATCGCGGTACCGATCCGGGTGCGGTAGACGAACCAGACGAGGCCGATCAGCAGCGGGATGGTGATCCCGACGACGAAGAGGTCGAACGGCCGGACACGGATCCGAGTCTCGAGGCCGAACCACTCCGTCAGGACATTCATGCTCCGGTATTCGAGCGGGATGATCGCCGGCGGGGTGAAGGGATTGGACCCATGCCAATAGATCCCGATGTTCTGCAAGATGAAGCTCACGCCGATGGCGGCGATGAGGGGGGCTAGGCGGGGGGCATTGCGGAGACGCTTGTAGGCGACGCGGTCGATGCCATAGTTGATGGCGGCACTGAAGATCATGGAGCCGATGAGGCCGAGTAGCAAGATACCGATGATGGCGATGCCAGACGATTCGTTGGTGACGCCGGAGATGCCGATCATGGTGGTGGCGAAAAAGGCACCCATCATGAAGACCTCGCCGTGGGCGAAGTTGATCAACTCGATGATGCCGTAGACCAAGGTGTAGCCAAGGGCGATCAGGGCGATCAGAGACCCGGTCGCGATGCCGATGATCACGTATTGGGTAAACAGCGTCCAGTTCACATCCATGGGGACGACCTCATGTCCGGTGACTTCGACGGCCGGCCAGTGACGGCGGGAAGAGAGGGCGACGACCCCCGTATCAGCTGAGGTCGGGCCGGATCAGATACGTCAAACGGGAACCCGGCCATTCGCCGGCCGAGGGGCGGGACGCGCGGAGCGGGCCGGACGCGAACGCCCGGCCCGCTCTTCCCGTCACGCCTGGTTAGGCGGGCGGCGCGATGTCCGTCTCGAAGACGATGGCCCCATCGGTGACCACGTTCAGGCTGATCGTGTAGCTATCACGATCGCCGGACTCCGCGAAGCTCCAGGTCCCGAGGAGGCCCCGGAACCCTTCCGTCGCGAACATGGCGTCGAGGATCGCCCGGCGATCTTTGACCGCGGCCTTGTCGATGCCCTGCATCGTGACGACTGCGGCCTCGAAGGCGTAGACGGAGTAGGCATCTGGATCGCGGCCACCGAGGCGCTCCTTCATGGCCTCGTACCACTCGGCCCCGGCCGCTTCCAACGCGGTCGGCGGCAGTCCACCGAAGGTGATGTAGGCGCCCTCGGCGGCCTCTGCGGCGCCTTCGATGAAGGCTTGGTTGATGAGGCCGTCCGGGCCCATGAAGGCGACCTGATCGGCCGGCATCAGCGACCGCATGTCCTGCAGCAGCTTGCTGGCGTTGAGGTTGACGATGGCGCCAAGGTAGACGATGTCCGGCCCGAGGTCGGCGATCGAGGTCATGACGGCCTGGTAGTCCGGGGCATCGGGGTTGAAGGCCTCGAAGCCAAGGATCTCGCCGCCAAGCTCCTCGAAGGTGGCCTGGAAGACGGCTGCCACGCCCTCACCGTAGATCTGGTTGTCGTGCAGGATGTAGGCGCGGGTGGCGCCCAGTTCGTTGATCGCGTAGTTCGCCGCCGCAGCACCCTGGATATCGTCGGCCGGGACGACTCGCATGTAGTTTCGGATACCGGTCGGGTAGTAGATATCGGGCTCGCCCTCACCGGTGGTGGCATCCGCCCGAGTCAGACCAACGGCCGTGTTGGCCGGGGAGATCATCGCCATCGGTCCGGGCTCGGCCTGGTTGAGGATCGGAATGGCGACCGCGGCCGCGCCGGAGTTATAGGTGGCGATGTAGACCATCGCATCCGGGTCGTTGACGACCATGGTCGCGTTCTCGGCCTCCTGGGCGGCATCCCAGGCGCCGTTGTTCGCGGCCACGCCATCGTCCAGCGCCTCGTAGGTCAGGGCGAAGCCACCGGCCGCGTTCCCGTAGACCTCCAGGGCGAAGCGGACGGCCTCGGCGGAGTCTCCACCGATCTGCTCGGAGGCACCGGTCAGCGGCCAGGAGGAGAACAGCTTGATGGTGCCGCCGCTGGTGTCGGTGTTGTGCTCGATGTCTGGGTTGCCGAGACCCTCGGGGGTCAGGCTGGTGGCGACACCGCCACCGGCGGCCGGGCTGGCACCGGGAGTCGCGGCCGGGCTGGCATCCTGGGCCGAGACTCCAGCGGCCCGCAGGGCGGCACCGACGGCGAAGGCGGACATGCCGAGCGCGCTGGCCCGGACCATGAAGGTGCGGCGGTCGATGTGGCCTTGCTGGAGATCCGCGATCAAACCATTGATCCGACGATCCATGACGCCTCCGTGGTCAAAACGAGACGGCCCCGGTCGCGCGACCGGGCCGGTGCCTAGCGTGTCCCAATCTCCGTGCTTCCGCGCCGCGGGTGGTCGGGAGCGGTGACGGCTCATCATGGCGGGAGCGGGGCGATACTCGCCGGTCGTTCCCGCTGACGCCCAATTCCCGGACCCTGCTCGGCTTAACACGTGGGGTACTGGCGGGGCAGCATAGCCTAGCCCGAAAAGGGGTGTCAAACCGGCCCATGACTAATCGCCCGGTACGGCACACCCAGTCGTACCGAGAAATGGCCGGAGTGCCCGTTCATGTCGGCCGGTTGCTCCGGTGACGACTCGACGGTCGGGACAAGTCCGGCGTGTAGAATGGCGCCGCGAGCGTGGGGTCATCGCGGGGGTGAACGAGGTTGACGGATCGGCAGCGGCGGGTCACGACGGCAGACGTCGTGGTGATCGGGGGTGGGATCGTCGGGGCCAGCTCCGCTTTCTGGCTGGCCAGGGCGGGACTGCGGCCGGTGCTGGTGGAGCGGCTGGAGACGCTGGCCGGGGCGACGACGGCGGCGTCGGCCCACAGCGTCCGGGCCCAGTTCGTGGAGCCCGAGAACATCGCGATGATGCGGGAGAGCATCGAGACCTACGAGCGGTTTCCCGAGGTCCTGCGGATGACGGCCGAGGAAGCCGACATCGGTTTCGTGCGGGGCGGGTACCTGTTCGCCTCCACAGCCCCCGGGTCGGTCGAGATCATCCGGGACAGGGTGGCCCACCAGCGGGCCAACGGCCTGGTGGACGTCGAGGCGCTCGACGGGAACGAGGTGCGGTACCGCTTCCCCTGGATGGATGGGGCGGTGGTCGCCGCGTCGTACCGCGCCGGGGACGGCTGGCTGGACGGGACGAGGGCGACCGAGGTGTTGGTCCGGGCCTCGGGGGCCACGGTGCTGCTGGGGACGGAGGTGGAAGGAATCGTCTGCGACGGCGGGCGGGTCATCGGTGTGCGGACGGACCGGGGCGCGATCGCGACGCATCTGGTGGTTTTGGCGGCCGGGCCCTTCACCGGCATCCTGGCGGGAGAGCCGCTGCCCCTGCAGTTGGTCCGCCGCCACCGCCTGATCGTGGCACCACGGTCCGAGATCCCGGCCGGCGCACCGATGACGGTCGACGCCGACACCGGGGCGCACTGGCGGCCGCACCGGGGCGGGGCGCTGGTGGCCTGGGCCCGGCCGGATGTGCCGGGTCCGCCCCTGGCGCCGGTACCGCCCGACCCGGGCTTCCCGGCGATGGTCCTCCAGGACCGGGACGGGGTCGGTCGGCTGACGCCGTTCTGGCGCGAGCTGGGACCGACCCTGCGGGCGTCTGACCTCGATCTGGCCGCGGGCCAGTACACCATCACCCCGGATCACAAGCCGCTGATCGGTCCTGCTCAGGTGACGGCGGGGCTGTGGCTGCATACCGGGTACAGTGGCCACGGCATCATGGGTGCGCCGGCCGGAGGACGATTGCTGGCGGACCTGATCACCGGCGCGGTCGGACCCGCCGAGAACCCGTTCCGACCGGATCGCCTCACCGCGGACGGCGCGGACGGTGGAGATAACGAGCGGATGGTCCTCTGATTCCGGCTTGGCGTCCCTGACGAACTCTCGCCAGCTGGCGCGGAGTGACGGTAGGGTGGTCAGG
>CADCWH010000018.1 GCA_902806395.1 uncultured Thermomicrobiales bacterium
GAGCGTGACCTGACCACCCACGTCGTCAACAATGCCATGGCGATCAAAGCGCCGGGCGTGTGGTATCGCCAGTCGGGGGACCCGGCCGACCGCGTGGCCGCGCACCGGATCATCTCGGAACTCGATCGCTACCACGGTCAGGCGACCGGCGTCTTCACCGGAGACGAGCACCTCGCCGGGCTCAGCCCGTCGCAGGGGACGGAACTCTGCGCCGTCGTCGAGTACATGTACAGCCTCGACGTCCTAATCTCGACTCTCGGCGACCCGGCCCTGGCGGACAGGCTCGAGCGCATCGCCTTCAATGCTCTCCCAGCCACGTTCACCCCCGACATGTGGGCTCACCAGTACGATCAGCAGGTCAACCAGGTCGTGTGTCAGGTGACCGAGGACCGGATCTACACCAGCAACCGGCCCGACTCCAACATCTACGGGTTGGAGCCAAACTTCGGCTGCTGCACGGCCAACATGCACCAGGGTTGGCCCAAGTTAGCGTCCCATCTGTGGATGCGCTCCCCCGACGACGGGCTGGCCGCTGTCGCCTGGGCACCCTGTGTGGTGGAGACCGAAGTCCGGGGCGTGCCGGTGCGGGTCGAGGTCGTCACGGATTACCCCTTTGGCGAGGGACTCCGGCTCACGATCCACACTGCACAGCCGGTGCGCTTCCCCCTGCACTTGCGTATCCCGGCCTGGGCAGAGGGGGCCACGCTGCGTCGGGAGAGTGGGATGGCGGAGCCGGTGTCGGCTGGCGGGTTCCACCGGGTCGATATGGACCTCGACGGGGACCACGACGCGACCCTCGACCTCCACCTGCCGATGGTGCCGCGCGTCGAGCGTCGCTTCAACGGGGCCGCGTCGATCTCGCGTGGACCGCTCCTCTACGCCTTGTCGATCGGCGAGGACTGGCACCAGATCGGCGGCGAGATGCCGCACGCCGACTGGGAGGTCCACCCGACCACGCCCTGGAACTATGCGCTCGACCTCGACCTGGGGCATCCGGAACGATCGGTGACGTTCCAATCAGGACCCGTCGGCGCCGTACCGTTCTCGCCGGACGGTGCGCCGGTCTCAGCCGAGGTCCGCGGGCGCCGGCTGCCGGGTTGGGGCCTGGCGCACGGTGCCGCCGAACCGCCGCCACCGAGCCCCGCCGCCTCGGACGAGCCACCGGAAACACTACGACTGATCCCTTACGGCGCGACCAACCTGCGGGTGGCGGAGTTTCCGGTCCTGGCAGGGGAGGAGACTGCTCCGGTAGATGACCGAACGGCGTGATCCCCGTCGGGGTGGTTCGCTCGGCTCACAGACCACGCTGCCCCGATCTGGCCCACCCGGGTCGAGGGCCGGTGGCCGCTGGGCCAGTGGGCCTCGGTCCTCATCGCCGCAGGCGGGGGTCCAGGGCGTCGCGCAGGCCATCGCCGAGCAGGTTGAAGCCGAGGACGGTCAGGGCGATCGCGGTGCCCGGGAAGATGGCCGCCCATGGCGCCAGCTGGAGGAAGCCGTAGGAGCTACTGACCATCGAGCCCCAGGAGGGGGAGGGTGGCTTGTTGCCCAGGCCGAGGAAGGCGAGAGACGCCTCGGCCAGCACCGCGAAGGCGAAGTTGAGCGAGGCGTGGACGATCAGCGGGGCGGTGATATTCGGGAAGACGTGTCGGGCCAGGATGCGCGAGGTTGGTAGGCCGGTCGCCACCGCCGCCTCGACGTAGGCCATGTGGCGGACCGAGAGCGTGGCGCCGCGGACCACGCGCATGAAGGTCGGCGTGTAGACCACCGCGATCGCGACCATCACGTTGGCCAGCGAGTTGCCGAGCATGGTGATGATCGCGATCGCCAGCAAGATCGCTGGGAAGGCGAAGATCACGTCCATCAGCAGGGTCAGACCGTTGTCCAGCAGGCCGCCCCGGTATCCCGCGATCATTCCCAGCACGACCCCCAGCGTCCCCGCCAGGCCGACCGCGATCAGACCGACCTGGAACGAGATCCGGGCGCCGTACAGCAGGCGGCTCAGGATGTCGCGGCCGAACTCGTCGGTCCCGAAGGGATAGGCCGCAGACGGCGACTGGAGCCGGTCCCGCGAGAACTGCTCGGTCGGCCCATGTGGGGCGACCATCGGCCCGGCGATCGCGACCACGGCGAAGATCCCCACCAGGATCAGTCCGGTGACCGCGAGGCGCTGGCGGCGGATCAATGACAGGAGGCCGGGACGCCGGGTGACCCGCCCCCCGGCGTGGTCGCCTAGCGTGGGTACGGCGGTCTGGCCGGGAGAGAAGGTCGTGCCCATCGACTAGGCCGTCCGCAGGCGGGGGTCGACCACCACGTAGAGGATGTCGACCACCAGGCTGACCAGGACGAACATCGTCGCGATCACCAGCGTGACGCCCTGGACGACCGGGTAGTCTCGGTTGGCGATCGACTCGTAGATGTAGCGACCGACGCCCGGCAGGCCGAAGATGGTCTCCACGATCACGGTGCCGCCGAGCAGGCCGGCGACCTGGATGCCGCCGACGGTGATGATCGGTAGGGCGGCGTTCCCGACCACGTGGCGGGTGATGACGCGGCGCTCGGCCAACCCCTTGGCGCGGGCGACGCGGACGAAGTCCTGACCCAGCATCTCCAACATCGCCGAGCGGGTATTGCGCATTAGCACCGCCGCCAGGGGGAGGCCGAGCGAGATGGCGGGAAGGATCATGTTCCGCAGGTTCTCCAGCGGCGCCCGCGTGAACTCGACGTACCCGATGGGGGGTAACCACCGTAACCAATAGGAGAAGACGAGGACCAGCAAGGTGGCCAGCAGGAAGTTGGGCACCGAGACCCCCACCAGCGTGACGATCGTCGCGGCATAGTCGAGCCCCGAGTTGTGCTTCACCGCCGCGAGGACACCGACGATGAAGGCCGGGATCGTCCCGACCAGCGCGGCGAGCAGCGCCAGTTCGATCGTCACCGGCAGGCGCAGCCCCAGCTCTTGGGTCACGGCCCGACGGGTCCGCAGCGAGTTCCCCAGGTCACCTTGGACGACCTTGCCGAGCCACTTCACGTACTGGACCGGCTGTGGCTGGTCCAATCCGTAGGCTTTGCGTATCCGCTCGACCTGCTCCGGGGTCGTCCGCTGGTCTACCCCGATCGCCAGCAGGGTCGCGTCCCCGGGGATGAGGCGGACCAGCGTGAAGGTGACCAGCGAGACGCCGATGAGGACGGGCACCAAGAACGCTAATCGCCGCAGGATGAACGCGATCACGGCCTCTCGGTCCCTCCTGACGCCTTGCCCCACGACGGGGCGGCGCGTCCCCGCTCACCGGGGACGCGCCGGACGTTCACCCCTCGTCGATCGTCGTGCCTACCGGTCGAGCCAGGTCTCCTTCAGGGAGATGTTCGAGCCGGTCGGGATGTGGGTGTAGCCCTTGACGTCGTTGCTCATGACCTCGTACTGGTCGGCCACGAAGAGGTTGATCCAGGGCAGGTCCTCCAGCAGGATCTCCTGGATCTGCTGGTAGATCTCGGTCCGGGCCGCCTGGTCAGTGGCGGCGATACCCTGGGTGATCAGGGCATCGACTTCTGGATTGCTGTAGCCGGCGAAGTTGCCGCTCTCGCCGGTCTTGAAGTCGAGGAGGACCGCGTTCGGGTCCACGTAGGCGCTGGTGCCGGTCACGGCGATGTCGAACTCTTTGGTGACGTAGACCTGGTCGATCATCGTCGCGTTCTCGACCAGGTTCAGCTCGGCCTCGATCCCGATCTGCTTGAGCTGTTCCTGGATGACGACGGCCGCGTTCGAGAGGAAGGAGTAGGCCGACCACGAGGTGATCGTGGTCGAGAACCCGTCCGGGAATCCGGCTTCGGCCAGCAGCGCCTTGGCACCCTCGATGTCCGGCGCGGGGATCGGCGCGTCGAGAGCGGCCCAGTAGTTGGCGGGGAAGAGGATCTGCGTGGCCTCGCCGTGACCAAACACGGTCGGGCCGAGGACCGCCTCCCGGTCGATCACCATGGCGATCGCCTGGCGGACCTGGAGGTTATCAAACGGCGGCCGAGTCAAGTTGAACGCCAGGAACCGGATATTGGTGTTCTCGGACCCGGCGACAGTTAGGTTCTCGTCGCCTTCCAAGACCTCGATGTCGCGCAGCGGCGCGTACTCGATGAAGTCGACCGTGCCGGTCACGACGGCGGTGGTGCGGGAGGTGTCCTCGCTGATCGGGATCAGCTCCATCCCATCGAGGTACGGCAGACCCTCTTCCCAGTAGTTCGGATTCTTCTCCAGCACGACCCGGGTGTTGGGGACGTACTCGACGAAGACGAATGGGCCGGTGCCGACCGCGACCTGGGAGAGGTCGCCGTTCTCCTCGACCACCTCGCGCGGGATGATGATCGTGGCCTGGCCGGCGAGATTGGCGAGCAGAGAAGCGTCCGGCTCCGTCAGGGTCAGGACCACCGTCTGGTCGTCCGGTGCCTCGACCGACTCCATCGAGGCCAGGTCGGCGGCACTGGTCGAGGCCGTTGCCGGGTCGACCAGGCGCTCGAAGCTGTAGACGACATCGCTGGCGACCATCGGCCGGCCATTGTGGAAGGTGACACCCGAGCGCAGCTTGAATGTGTAGGTCAGGCCATCCTCGGAGATCTCCCAGCTCTCGGCCAGCTCCGGCGCCACGGTCAGGTCTGGCTGGACGCGGACGAGGCGGTTGTAGATGTGCTCGACGACGTGCCAGATCGCGGTCAGGCTCTGGAGGTGCGGGTCGAGTGCGGTCGGGTCTGCCTGGAGCCCGACCTTGAGGATGCCGCCCGCCTTCGGGGTGGGAGACGCCTCCTGGGCTCGAACCGACGGGGCGCCAACCACGGAGAGGGCGCCGAGGGACGCCGTCGAGACGCCGAGCGCGGCGGCCCGGGCGACCACGTCGCGCCGGTTCAGCCGGCCGGAGATGACTTCGCGGAAGAGCCGATCGAATGCCTGGGAATCGTTGCCTGAGACCATCGAGGACATCTCCTGTACGCACGCCCCCCGGACCCTGTCCGGAGAGTGGGATGATGATGCCGGTGACGAGCGCTCGTCACCCGGGGCAGAAAAGCCTGGAACCGAGCGGCAGTATAGCGCCGGGACCGGGGATGCGGGTGGTGGAAGATCGAGATGGCAACTCGGCAGTCGGCAGACGAGAAATGGCAGGCAGGTGTGTCGCGGTCGGGCGTGGCGATGTCAGGTCGAGGTTAGGATCGCGAACGCCGCTGGGGAAGCCGCTTGCCGCACCGCACCGACTGATCAACGGTTCGACGTCAACGGTCGTCCGACGACGTGTCCAGATCATAGGCGACACCCCATGGGACGGATGCGGCAGGCGGCAGCCCTACGAGGAGTGGTGATCGAGACGATTAAGGGTCTCAGGTGA
>CADCWH010000019.1 GCA_902806395.1 uncultured Thermomicrobiales bacterium
CCGTTCGCGTCGTCGCCCACCCGGCCGACCAGAGCCACCGTTACGCCGCACCGGGCCACCTGGGCCGCCTGGTTCCCGGCCTTCCCGCCGGGGGTCACCGCGAACGAGGAACCAACCACCGATTCCCCCGGACCGGGAAGGCGTGGCACCGTGGCGATGAGGTCGGCATGGATATCGCCGACGACGATCACCCGGGGGGACGCACTCATCATCCCGTCTCTCGAATCCCTGCGTCCCACGCGTCCCGCCAGATCGCGGTGACGGCCAGGGCGTCGTGGGCGGCGCGTGCCGCCGCCAGGGCTGTCGTGTCAAGGTGATCGATGATGGTCTCGAACCTCTCCACGGCGGCGATGTTGGCTGCAAACTCGGCCAGGGGGTCCTCTCGGATCGGAAACGTGTCGAAGTAGAGGGTCCCGGCATATCCACCGTCGCGCAGCGTCTGCAGCAGGTCCAAGGTGGACCATGGGTCGACGCTGCCGACGGGCAACCCGTCGTCGCCGCGGCCGCGACCGTCGTTGAGATGGACACCGTACAGCCGTCTTCTGGCCAGGCCCATCGAGGCGGCCATCGCCGGATGCTCGCCGGTCATCAGCGCGTGGCAGACGTCCAGCGTCACCCCGGCATTGGGCAGGCCGGTCTGCTCGGCTGCCAATAGGGCGTCTGACATGGATCGGAGCACGCTGAAGGCGCGTGGGTCCCGGGGCTTGTACTCGATGCTCACGCGAACCGACGGGTCGTGTCGCGCGACGGTCGCGACGCCGAGGACCGCGTCATCCCAAAGTCGGCGGTAGTCGACTTGCCCGGCAACGTCGAACCCGTCCTCGGCCAGCCAGATGATCACGTGGTCGGCACCGAACGCGAGGGCGTCATCGACTGCCCTGACGGCGATGTCGATGGCGCGTCGCCGGGTCGACTCCTCCGGGTTGGTGAAGGCGCCGTTCTGAAACTCTGGTCCCTCGAACCGCAGGTTGAGCGCCGTGACGGGGAGGTCCACGGCGTTCACCGCGTCTCTGATCGCATGCAGATCATGTCCAACCAGATGCTGCGGCGCATTGAGTTCAATCGCCCCAGCACCGGGCACCGCACCGACCGCCCGGATGGCCCCCGGCACCGACCGTCCCAATACAGTGGGCAGGACGCTGTTCAAGCGTGTCGCGTACCGGTGCCGGTAGGAGCCCGCTGCTGTGCGTGGAGGGAGACGATCCGGTCGGTGAGTCATGGGGTCTCCGGACGAGGCACGGCGATCGGGACTGGGCCAGCCACCTGCCTTACCGTGGATGGGCACCCGGTTGACAGGGTGTGCCGGCCCGGTATGCTAGCACCGCCCGCGGGGTTCGCGATTCACCGGTGCCCGGGTCTCCCGTTCGCACCGCTGGGATCGGTGAGCATGTCAGGCGACGCAACGCCAACGCGGGAACGGGGCACGGCGGAGTGCCCAGCTCATGGACGAAGGAGATCGTATGACACCGTCTCAGGGCAGACCATCGCCGCTCGTTCTCCCTCTCTCGCGCCGACGGGTGCTCAAGGGCGCCACCGGAGCCGCGGCTGCCCTGTGCGCCACCGGCGTCGCTGGCAAGGGGTATCGCCGGGCGTTGGCCCAGGACGACATCCGGGCCGAGTTGCTCAGTTCGGCCGATGCCGTCCGCGCAGGAGAACTCACCCTGCAGAAGCGGGTCGACCCTGGCGCATTCGCTGGTCAGACGGTCCGGTTCCAGGGCCTCAGCAACGAGAATTTTCACGTCGATGTCTTCCGTCAGGTGGCCCAGGCCTGGGAAGAGCATACCGGGGCGACCGTCGAGTGGATCGAGGTGACCCAGGCCGACAGCTTCTCCCGCATGCAGCAGGCGATCAGTACCGACAGCGTCGGCTTCGACATTTTGGAAGGGTCCGGTGGTTGGGAGGGTGACCTCCTCGGTGGAGGCCACTGCCTCCCGATGCCCGAGGCGCTCCTCTCCGACGCCGCCTACGCTTTCGACGACATTGTCCCTTACCTTCAGTCCCCGACCCGGACCTGGGACGGCGTCACCTATGGCGCATCGATCGATGGCGACATGCACCACTTCAACTATCGGAAAGACGTGTTCATGTCTGAGGACCTGGCGGCCCAGTGGGCCGAGTCGGGCGGCGAGGGGGAATTCGGCATCCCCACCACCTGGCAACAGGTGCAGGCGTATTCGGCCTTCCTGGCCGGGAAGGAGCTGGACGGCGAGCCGCTCTATGGCATCCTCGATTCCCTGGCCCCCTCCGGCGGCGTGGGGACCTACTTCTTCGCCAGCCGGGCCAGCGCCTATGCCAAGTACCCTGGCGACCCAGCCTTCTTCTTCTCCCCGGACATGACCCCGCGGATCAACAGCCCGGCCTGGGTCCGAGCTCTGGAGGACATGGTCGCCGGCATCGAGTTCGCCCCGCCGGACCAGACCAACGCCGAGTTGCTCCGCAACCTGGACAACTTCCTCGCCGGTACCGGGACGATGTGTCACTGGTGGGCCGACGTCGGGTCGAACGTCTACACCAACGCCAGCAGCCTGGTCCAGGGCAAGGTGGGCTATAGCATCTTGCCGGGCTCGCCAGATGTCTACAACTTCGAGACCGGCGCATTCGAGACGCTGCCCGAAACCAACTTCGCCCCGTACTTGGCCTTCCTCGGCTGGGGCCTCTATGTCATGAAGGAGGCTGAGGTCCAGGGAGTCTCCGAGGCCGCATGGGATCTCGTCGCCCACCTCACCGGTAAGGACATCTCGGCCTGGATGAGCGTCTACCCATCCGGCATGAACCCCTGGCGCGAGAGCCACTTCACCGCCTCTGAATGGACCGTCAGCGGCTTCCCCGAGGCCGAGGCTCAGGAGTACCTCGATTCGATTCGAGATTCGTACAACCACCCGAACCGGATCGTCGACCTCCGCATCCCGGGCCAAGGGTCGTATTTCGAGGCACTCGAAGCGGCATACACCCGTGCCGTCACCGGGGATGTCTCCGCCCAAGAAGCTCTCGACGAGGCTGCGGTCCGCTGGAACGAGATCACGGACGGGCTCGACCGCGCCCGACAGACCCAGCTCTATCAGGCATCGCTCGGCTAACCCTCTCATCTCATGACCGCCCTGGCGGGACCGGACCTTGGTCCGCTCCCGCTGGACCATTCCGGTCTCTGCTCCGGACGCTTGCCGGGCGCCGGCGCCCGGCAAGCGGTCACCGCTCGATTTGGGCCCTCGATTCGAACCGGGGAGCACGATGGTGCACCGTTCTCGCGAAACCACGCCCGGGATGGAAACTCCGGTACCCGGCGCAGCCGGTATGGGTCGTGGTTCTCGTCCGGGCATCGGGACCGTAGGGCAGCGCCGGATGTTCCTCCTGCCGGCGGTGCTGGTCACCCTCGCCGTGGTCATCTTCCCCACGGTCTTCGGACTCTACGTGAGTTTCACCGACTGGCAGTTGAACGATCCGTCTGGTCGTGACCCCAATGGTTTCGCCAACTTCCGCGCCATCGCTCGCGATGGCCGGTTCTGGAACGCCCTCCGCAACAACTTCGTGTTCGTTGGCATCGGGGTCCCGGTGCAGTACGTGATCGCCCTCGGGCTCGCTCTTTTGCTCAACCAGGACCTCTTGGGTCGTCGCTTCTTCCGTGTCGCGTTCCTCCTCCCCTTCATGATGAGCCCGGTCGCCGCCGGCTGGATGATCGGCCGATCGATTTTTGACGCGCAGCGCGGACCACTGGCTGATCTGCTGCGCACCGTGGGATTCGATGGCATCACCTTCTTCGACACTGGCCCACGGGCGCTCGCATCCCTCCTCATCATCGATGCTTGGTACAGCATCCCGTTCATGCTGGTCCTCCTCCTCGCAGGTCTCCAGGCCATGCCCACGGAAGTCTTCGAGGCAGCGCACATCGATGGTGCCAGTTCCTGGCAACGCTTCAGGGACATGACGTTCCCCCTACTGCTGCCGGTCAGTCTCACCGCGGTCATCCTCCGCGTCATCTTCGAATTCAAGGTGATCGACATCATCCTGGTCGTGACGGGCGGCGGCCCCGGGGATTCGACCGAGACCCTCACGTCCTACATCTATCGCCGGGGGGTCCAGGGGCTCGACATTGGCTATGCCACCGCCATGTCCCAACTCTTCTTGATCATGGTCACCGTCACGGTGACGGTCCTGCTCCTGACCGTCGGTCGCCGAGCCCAGTCGGTCAGCGGGCAGTAGAGGTCCCGTCGCTGACTCGGCCAGAGAGGAACCACCCATGGCTACCGCATCGCCGGTCGTGACTCGGCCTTCCGCCTCGACGAGTCCCCTGTCTGAGGCAATCCCGGTGGCCGCTGCACGTCGACGCCGCCTGCCACGTATCGGCAGGATGTTGACCTATCTCGTGCTGCTCACCTGGGCATTCATCTGTTTATTCCCGATCTACTGGACGTTCAGCACCTCGTTCAAGGACCAGGTCGCCGTCCTGCGCGGGCCACAGTACATTCCGTGGACGCAATTCGAACCATCATCGATCGGTTGGGATGCGGTACTCAAGGGGGACAACCGGGAGATCTTTTTTCGCAACGCGCGAAACAGTCTCACTGTGGCCCTCAGCGCCGCCGCGCTCTCGGTCGCCCTGGGTTCCCTGGCAGGGTATGGACTGACTCGGTTCAGTTACAAGTTTGGTCCGTGGCGAAACCGAGATATCTCGTTCTGGTTCCTCTCCCAACTGATCCTGCCCCCGGTCGCCGTCGCCATGCCCATCCTGATCTTGTATAACGAACTCAATCTGCTCGACACCAGGATCGGGCTGGTCCTTCTCTACACCGTGATCAATCTCCCCATCGTGATCTGGATCATGCGTGACCAGTTCGCCTCGATCCCGATCGAGTTGGAGCAGGCCGCATTGGTGGATGGGGCCAGTCTGTTTGGCGCCTTCACCCGGATCGTGGTCCCGATCGCGGCTCCCGGGATGGTCGCCGCATTCATCCTCTCGATGATCCTGGCCTGGAATGAGTATTTCTTTGCGACCGTGCTGGCAGCCAGCCATGCCGTTACGCTGCCTTGGATGGTCGCCGCGCAGGTCAGTTCACAGGGGGCAAAGTGGTGGGCGATGGCCGCGGTCGCGTCCGCCGCGATCCTGCCCTTGACCTTGGTCGGCATCTTTCTGGAACGCTACATCGTCCGTGGGCTGACTGCCGGTGCCGTCAAGTGACCGTGAAGTGTTCGCGCAGAAGACTTCACGGCGGTTGACCCGCGGCGAGCGCGCAAACGCGGGACGGCGCTCCCGGTCGAAGCCAGGAGCGCCGTCCCCATCACCCCATCATTAGTCAAAGAGGAACCCACCCGCACCCATCGGTACTCGCCGACCAGCGAGGAGTCGTTGGTCGTTTTCGCACCCCTCGCGACGCGACCTCGCCGTTCCCGCTCATCATCCGTCCGCTGACGCCAGTTCGGCACTGTACCGGTCGGATTGATTAGCGCCGGGCCGGCCGTCGGTCGGCAGGGGCGTCCGTCAAATCAACCCACCCACTTCTTCTTGTTTGAGACGTAGTCCACCAGGATGTATTCGCCGAGGCGGTCCGGCGTTGCCACGAAGACCCGCCCGCCGTTGATGCGCATCAGG
>CADCWH010000020.1 GCA_902806395.1 uncultured Thermomicrobiales bacterium
TCGGACGGCCATTCGACGTCACCCGCGGTCACGATCCGGCGCTCGGTCCCGTCGCCCCGGGCGTAGAGGAAGGCGCGGACTTCACCGTTCAACTCGGTCATCCGCTTCAGACGGATCTGCTTGACGTTCAGCACGATCTCGGTGACGTCTTCGCGAACATGATCGAGGCTGGAGAACTCGTGCCAAACATTGTCGATCCGGAGGCGTGTTACGGCGACGCCCTCCAGGGAGCGCAGCAGGATGCGGCGCAGCGCATTACCGAGCGTGGTGCCATAGCCAGGCTCCAACGGCTCGATCTGGTATCGGCAATAGTTGAGTCCCTCTTGGATCCTGTCGATTTTAATCTGTGGATTTTCCAACGAACGACCTCGCCTCCCATTATCACTCGCGACGTGGCGTGGATGGGACCGGGTCGGAACGAATCCGGCCCGGTCCCCCGGCGACCGCGGTCGCGCTTACCGGCTGTAGTGCTCGACGATCAGGGCGTCATTGAACGGCGGCACGGAGATTTGCTCCCGCAATGGGAGTTGCAGCACCCGACCACTGAGATTGTTGTTGTCGACCAGCAGCCAATCGGGCGATGTCTTGGTGCCGAGGATGTCGCCGAAGTCCTTGAAATACTCGCGGCGCCGGCTCTCCGGCCGGACATCCACGGCGTCGTTGGCCTTGACCATGAAGGATGGGATGTTGGTCTTACGGCCGTTGACCCGGAAGTGGCCGTGGCGGACCAGCTGGCGGGCTTGGGAGCGGGAGTCAGCGAAACCCATCCGGTAGACCACGTTGTCGAGGCGCGACTCCAGGATCTGGAGAAGGTTGTCGCCAGTCACGCCGCCGCGGCGGACTGCCTCGGTGTAGTGCTTGTGGAACTGGGTCTCGAGGAGACCGTAGTACCGGCGAACCTTCTGCTTCTCACGCAACTGGAGTCCAAACTCCGACGGCCGTCGCGTGCGCCGCTGACCGTGCTGCCCCGGGGGGAAGTTGCGGGGCGGCCGCGTCTGGACGATCGGGCACTTCGGGCTCTCGCACCGTGCCCCCTTCAAATACAGTTTCAACCCCTCCCGGCGGCAGAACCTGCACACCGGTCCGGTATACCTCGCCATAACTCCTCTATCCTCTCGCACGTATCGTCGCCCGCAGCGACCAATCATCCGGCATGGTAAGACCCATTCGGGCGAGATGCCCGCGGTCCCGAGTGGCTCGTCGTTAGACGCGCCGTCGCTTGGGCGGCCGGCAGCCGTTGTGGGGAATCGGGGTAGTGTCAGTGATCGAAATCACCTGGACGCCGCTGGACTGGAGAGAGCGAATCGCCATCTCGCGGCCTGAGCCCGGTCCCTTGACATAGACATCGACCTGGCGCAGACCATGTTCCATAGCGCGGCGCGCCGCCTGCTCGGCCGTGACCTGGGCAGCATACGGAGTGCTCTTACGAGACCCCTTGAAGCCATTGGAACCGGCGCTCGACCAGGCGATCGCGTTCCCGGCCGGATCGGTCAGCGTCACGATCGTGTTGTTGAAGGTGGCTTGGATAAACGCTCGCCCGCGAGGAATGTTCTTACGATCCCTCCGGCGAACCCGGGACTTGCCCTTGCCCCCACCCGCGGCGCGTCGTCGTTCCGCCATCGTCGTCACTGCCCTTCACACTGACCTGGGCGATCACCACACCTCGTGCGATGCCCGGGAATTGATTCAGCCACGCGCGAGGGCCGGCCCACGGTGCGGGCCGGCCCGGCGCACTATCGTCCGCCCTTCTTCCGCACGCCGATCGCCCGCTTGGGGCCGCGCCGGGTGCGGGCGTTGGTCTTGGTCCGCTGACCGCGGACCGGTAGTCCGCGCCGGTGGCGCAGGCCCCTGTAGCAGCCGATGTCCATCAGCCGCTTGATGTTCATCGAGATCTCGCGCCGGAGGTCGCCCTCGACGCGCATCTCCTTGTCGATGATGTCGCGCAGGCGAGCGACCTCTTCGTCGCTGAGGTCGCGCACCCGGGTATCAGGGCTAATACCGGTCCGCTCCAGCAACGTCTGGCTGGTGTGCAGGCCGATGCCAAAGATGTAGGTCAGCCCGATCTCCACGCGCTTCTCGCGTGGGAGATCGATGCCCGAGATTCGCGCCACTGCGGTTCCTCCCCGAATTGGTCTTTGGTGCCTCGTGTCTGGAACGGGAGCCGGCGATCATTCGCCCCCCGTCCAGTACCCTCCGCCCACCGACACTCGTCGTCTAGCCTTGTCGCTGCTTGTGCCGGGGGTTGGTGCAGATCACCCGCACGACGCCCTCGCGGCGAATTACCTTGCACTTCTCACATCGTGGTTTCACCGAAGCCGCCACTTTCACAGGTCAAATCTCCATCTCAATCGTCGGGCACGGAGCCAGCTGGGCCGCCGCATCCCACCGTCATGTCTTTGAGGCACACGGCTACACCATGTCGTTCGACACGCATAACGACCGGCTAGTGTATCACGGCAGCCCGGCGCGGTGTCAATATCTCGGGCGATCCGTCACCGGTCTCGGTGACCGCGATGGTGTGCTCGAAGTGAGCCGACCACGAGCCGTCAGCCGTGACGACGGTCCATTCGTCACCTTCGACCCGGGTCCCGGCGTCACCGAGGTTGAACATCGGCTCGATCGCCAGGGTCATGCCCCGTCTCAGCACGGGGCCCTTGCGGGGATCGCCGTGGTTCGGGATATGTGGGTCCTCCCACATCGAGCGGCCGATCCCGTGCCCCCCGTAGCCCTTGACGATGCCGTAACCCCGCTCCAGTCCATACGCCTCGACCGCCGCGCCGATGGCACCGAGCCGGTTGCCAGGCACCGCCCGGGCGATGCCCTCCATCAGCGCCGCTTCGGTATCGGCCAGCAAGCGGGCGACCGCTGGGTCGACCGAGCCGACCGGGTAGGTCCAGGCGGAATCACCATGAAACCCGTCCACGATGGCGCCGACGTCGACCGAAATAATGTCGCCGTCCCGCAGTGGACGGCCGTCCGGGATGCCATGGACGATGCGCTCGTTGACGGAGGCGCAGATATAGCCGGGGAAGCCGTGGTGGCCGAAGAAATTGGAGGTCGCACCGGCGCCGTGGATCACCTCCCGGGCGATGGCATCGAGATCCATTGGAGTCACCCCTGGAACGATGGCGGCCTGGATGGCCTCGTGGACCAGGCTGACCACCTCTCCCGCCGCCCGCATCGCGGCGATCTCCCGCTCGTTTTTAATCGTGATCGGCATGGTCGTTCAGTCCTCGGTAGGGTCGTGCACGAGTCGTACGTGCCACTCTGCGACGACGGTCACTTCGTCGCCATCAATGGAGCGGCCGGGGGTCCACCGTGACGGGCCATCACCGCCTCGATCGCGGTCGTGACCTCCCCGATCGGTCGGTCGCCGTCCACTTGGTCAAGCATGCCGCGCTCGCGGTAATAGGTCAGCACGGGCGCCGTCTGCTCGAAGAAGAGCGACAGGCGCCGGCGGATCGGTTCCGGTTGGTCGTCGTCACGTTGGACCGGGATGCCGCCACACACATCACAGATGCCGTCGACTGCCGGAGGATGGAACTCGACGTGGTAAGCCGTCCCACACGTCGGACAGACCCTGCGACCCGAGAGCCGTGCCACCAACCGTTCCAGGGGGACGACCAACTCTACGACTGCCTGGAGCCGTTCACCTCGGTCGTCCAGCATCATCGCTAGCCCTTCGGCCTGAGCGACGGTGCGCGGGAAGCCATCGAAGAGGGCCCCACGGGCCGCCTCTCCCCCGCTGGTCTCGGCGGAGATGCGGGCCAGACGTTCCGCCACGAGACGGACCGTGAGCGGGTCAGGCACCAGGTCGCCGCGGTCGAGGATACCCTTGACTTCAACACCGACCGGGGTCATGGCGCCGATGGCCTGGCGGAACATGTCACCGGTGGACAGGTGGACCAGATGGGCGCGGGGAGCCAGGATCGCGGCCTGGGTCCCCTTGCCGGACCCCTGCGGTCCGATGAGGATGACGTGCATGGGACGGTTTCCATTCGGTCGGGCGAGTCGGGTGATCCGGCGTGGTGAGCGTCGGGCCGGTGACTGAGACGTGTCCCAGCCCCACGTCGGGGTGAGACCGGGACACGATCTGCGGCGCGACAATGGAGGGCTAGTTGATGAAGCCTTCGTAGTTGCGCATCATCAGTTGCGCCTCGAGCTGTCGCATCGTGTCGATCGCCACGCCGACCACGATCAGGAGCGATGTCGAGCTCAAGAGCAGGGCCCGGACACCGGTGATCTCCTGGGCAATGTATGGCATGACGGCCACGAGTCCCAGGAAGAGGGCTCCGACCAGGGTGATCCGCGTCAGCACTTTCTGCAGGTACTGGGCGGTGTTGCGGCCCGGACGCACCCCGGGCACGAAGGCCCCCTGGCGCTGGAGATTCTCCGGGATGCGCTGCTGCTGGAAGATGACCATGGTGTAGAAGAACGTGAACCCCACCACCATGAAGAAGTAGATGAAGTTGTACTGGAACGTGTTGGGCGAGAAGAACCGGGTCAGCCACCCCGCGACGTCCTGCACGCCTTGAGAGCTTGAGGACTGGAGGAAGCTGGCAACCATCCCCGGAAAGACCATGATGCTGACCGCAAAGATCAGCGGGATCATCCCGGCCGAGTTGACCTTGAGGGGGATATGGGTCGTCGTGCCACCGTAGACCCGGCCGGCCCGGACACGCTTGGCGTGGTGGACGGGGATGCGGCGTTGCCCCTCATTGACCAGGACTACCCCGACGATGGTCAGCAGTCCGATGGCCAGGAAGAAGGTCGTCCCGATCAGGTTCCCGGAGATGCCGTTGCCGGAGAAGAGCTGGCCGAGCGAGCTGGGCATCGAGGCCACGATGCCGCCGAAGATGATGATCGAGATGCCGTTACCGACGCCCATCTCGGTGATCAACTCACCGATCCAGACCAGCAACATCGTCCCGGCCGTCATCGACAGCAAGATCGCGATCGTCGGCAGGGCGGTGTCGCGGTCGAAGAGGCCGAACCCAGTGATCAGATTGGCCCCCGTGGGGGTCGTGGCATTGGAGAACAGCAGGGCCTGGCCGTAGCCCTGGAGCAGGGCAAGCGGCACGGTCAGCCAGTGGGTGTACTGGTTGATCTTGTTCCGGCCGCCCTGACCCTCGTTCGACAGCTCATTGAGTCGGGGGATGATCGGCGTCATCAGCTGCATGATGATCGAGGCGGTGATGTAGGGGTAGACCCCGAGCGCGGCGATCGAGAAGTTGTACAGCCCACCGCCGGAGAAGAGATTGAACATCCCCAGCAGTTCGTTGTTATTGATGTAGTCGCGGAGCCCGGACCGATCGACATTCGGGATCGGAACACTGGCGATGAACCGGAACACCACCAGCATCGCCAGGGTGAAGAGGATCTTCCGCCGCAGATCCGGGATTCTGAACGCGTTGACGACCGCCTGCAGCATGGGACTACTCCTGTGAGCGCTGCCCAGAGATGACGGGCGCCCGATCGAGGCCACCGACCTTGCCGACTCGCTGCTCCTTCAGATCCTTGTTCAGCGGCAGGCGCCGGGTGCGCGGGCTGGCGCTGACCCAGCGGTCGGTTCGCTCGACGAGCTCGGCCCGGCCACCAGCGGCCTCGATCTGGGCTCTGGCGGCCTCGGAGAAGGCATGCGCGTGGATCGTGAGCGGGCGATCCAGAGCACCGTCAGCGAGGACCTTGACCGGGAACTCGGCTCCGCGGACGAGTCCCGCCTCGAGCAGCGACTCGGGCGTGATCGCGTCGGCGGTGTCGAGCATGGCTAGGGCGTCCAGGTTGACGACCTCCCAGCGTACCTTGTAGCGGTTGATGAAGCCCCGCTTGTACGGCATTCGCTTCTGGATCGGGAGCTGCCCGCCCTCGAAGCCACGGCGGACACGGCTGCGGGCCTGCTGGCCCTTGGTGCCACGGCCGGCCGTCTTGCCACGGCCGCTGCCGTGGCCGCGACCGAGCCGGCGGCTCTCCTTATGCGACCCCTCATTCGGTCGCAAGTCGTCCAATGTCAGGGGCATCTCGTCCCCTCCTCTCGGGGTGAACCGATCGTCACGACGGTGACGAGCCGGGGTTGGCGATCTCTTCGACTCGGACCAGGTGGCTCACCTTGGCGACCATCCCCCGGATCGAGGGGTGGTCGGGGCGGAGCACGGTCTGGTGCATCCGACGCAGGCCGAGGGCTTCGACGGTGCGGCCCTGGTCACCGGGGCGCCCGATGACACTGCGGACCAGGGTGATACTGAGCATCGCGCCAGTGTTGGCTGACTCGGAAGCCGCCGCCCGGGCGGCCCGGTACGCTCCCGAACTACTCATTGGTGGTCTCCTTCACCGGCTCCGCCGTCTGTGGGGCCCGAGCCTCGGCGGGACGAGGGGTGGCGGGCCCACGACCCGCATTGGGGCCACGGTTGCCGCCGCCACCCGAGCCACCGCGGCCACCGGGTCCACCCGGCCCTCCGCGATTGTCGCCGGGGCGGCCACCCCGACCACCGGGTCCGGCCGCCGGCCCGCCACGCTCGTTGCGCCGGGGGGCCTGAGCCGCGGAGGTCGTCGGGACACCGGACCGTTGCTCGGGTGTCGGGTACGGCTTGCGGATGACACGGGTACGGTGGCGGCGGCGCTGCACCGCATCGACCGACTCGAGTTCCTGCAGCGCCTTCAGCGTCGCCTGGACAACGTTGACCGGATTGTTGCTGCCGAGAGACTTGGTCAGCACGTCACGGACACCAGCCGCCTCGAGGACCGCTCGCGCGCCGCCACCGGCAATCACGCCGGTCCCCGGCGCGGCCGGCTTCAACAGGACGGTCGAGGCACCGAACGAGGTCAAGACCTGGTGCGGGATCGTGGTGCCATCCAGGGGCACGGTGATCATCTGCTTGCGGGCCGCCTCGACCCCCTTTCGGATCGAGTCGGGGACCTCGTTGGCCTTCCCGATGCCGGCCCCGACGCGACCCTTGCCGTCACCGATCACGATCAGGCTACCGAAGCTGAAGCGCCGACCGCCCTTGATGACCTTGGAGACGCGGTTGATCTGGACTACGCGCTCCTCGAATTCACTGTCTTCACCGCCGCGACGACGGTTCCCGCCGTCCCTGTTCCGGTCCATCCTGCCTCCTGGTGCCTCGGTGTCCGATTCGCCAAGCGGCGGTCCGGTGACGCGAGACGCGAGCGTCGTGTCAAGTGTTGGCCCGGGGAATCGCCCTGGCACGAGTGTGCCGCGGGCGAACTCGGGCGGCGTGGTCAGAAGGTGAGGCCGGCCTCGCGGGCGGCGTCGGCGACGGCCCGGACGCGGCCGTGGTAGAGGAAGCCACCCCGGTCGAAGACGACCAGGTCGTAGCCCTGGGCCCTGGCCCGCTCGGCGACGACCGTGCCGACCGCCTTCGCCTTGTCCATCTTCTTGGCGCCTTCGCCGGCTCGCTCGAGCACTTCCTGCTCCAGGTCACACGCGGACACCATCGTCGTCCCGGTCACGTCGTCGATCACCTGGGCGTAGATGTGGGCCGAGGAGCGGAAGACGTTCAGGCGCGGCCGGCGGGCGGTCCCGTGGACCTTGGCCCGCACGCGCACGTGTCGTCTCTTCCGCGGCGTCAGCGCACGGCGCCATTTCGTTCGGGGCATCGTCTCTCGTCCTTCCGGTCACCCAGGGGTGACTCACGTTCGCGCCCGCCGCCCGTTCGCCGGACAGGGGCCCGGCGACGCGGCGATGGGACTTCGGATCATGGAGCCGTCACGTTACTTGGCCTTACCGGCCTTACCGGCCTTGCGCCGGACCTGCTCGCCGCTGTAGCGGACGCCCTTGCCCTTGTATGGCTCGGGCGGCCGGACCCGGCGGATGCGAGCCGCCTCTTCACCGACCGCCTGCTTGTCGATCCCGCTCACGGTGACACGCGTGATCCCGTCCAGGGCGTAGGAGATACCCTCGGGCGGCTCCATCCGCACCGGGTGGGAGTACCCGAGGCTCAAGACCAAGACCTTGCCGTCCATCGCGGCGCGATAGCCGACGCCCTGGATCTCCAAGTCCTTCTTGTACCCGTCGGTCACCCCGACGACCATGTTGTTGATCAAGGTCCGGGTCAGGCCGTGCAACGAACGGTGCGCCCGCTCGTTATCGGGCCGGGCGACCGTCAGGTGGCCATTCTCCCGGGTGAGCTGCATGTCCGGGTCGAACCGGGCATCCAACTGCCCCTTGGGACCCTTGACCGTGACCCGGTTATCGTCGGCGATCTGGACATCGACCCCCGCCGGGATGGGGATGGGCCGTAAACCGATCCGTGACATCGTGTTCCCTCCTCCCCCGCTACCAGACGGTGCAGAGCACTTCGCCGCCAATGCCGCGGCGCCGGGCCTCGTAGCCGGTCATCACGCCCTGGGGAGTGCTGACGACGGCGATGCCCAAGCCGCTGCGGACGCGCGGGAGCTTGTCCCGGCCGGCGTAGATGCGCAACCCGGGCTTGCTGATCCGCTTGATCTCGCGGATCGAATGTCGCTTGTCGGCCCCGTAGCGGAGCGTCAGCTTGAGCTGGTTCTGGGGTCGCTTCTCGATCACCTCGAAGTCGGCGATGTAGCCTTCTTCCTTGAGGATACCGGCGATCGCGACGAGCACCTTGGTCGAGGGCATCGTCGTCTCCGGGTTCCGCGCCATGCCGGCGTTCCGGATGCGCGTCAGCATGTCGCTGATGGGGTCATTCACACTCATTGGGTCGTCTCTCCGTCCGACTCCGGTCGCCTGCCGGGCGCCGCGCCTACCAACTCGACTTCGTCACGCCCGGCAACCGGCCCACCGAGGCCAGTTCGCGGAAGCAGATCCGGCAGGTGCCGAACTTCCGCATGTAGGACCGGCTGCGGCCGCAGATCTTGCAGCGGTTGACGTGCCGGACCGCGAACTTCGGGGTCTTCTGTGACGCCACGATCGACGATGTCTTCGCCATCGATGCTCCTCCTCGACCGGACCCTGGCCCGGTAGTACGTGATGCGCTACGGCAGCTCGGTCCGGGCAAATGGCATGCCCATCAGGGTGAGGAGGCGACGCCCCTCCTCATCGGTCCGGGCGGTGGTGACGAAGCTCATCTCCAGGCCGCGGGTCTTGTCGATCCGGTCATAGTCGATCTCGGGGAAAGCGAGCTGTTCGCGGAGACCGAGGGTGTAGTTGCCGCGGCCGTCGAAGCTATTCGGGGAAATGCCCCGGAAGTCGCGGATGCGCGGCAGGGCAATCGCCACGAGGCGGTCGATGAACTCGTACATCTTGACGTTGCGCAGGGTGACCATCGCCCCGATCGGCATGCCCTCACGCAGCTTGAAGGCCGCGATCGAGCGCTTTGCCCGCGTGACCACCGGCTTCTGGCCGGCGATCCGGGTCAGATCATCGACGGCGGCGTCGAGGGCACGCGGGTTGGCGACCGCTTCACCTAGGCCGATATTGAGGACGATCTTCTCCATCCTCGGGACCTGCATCACATTGGAATAGTGGAATTCTTCCATCATCGCCGGCACGATCTGCTCGCGGTACTGGTCCCGGAGCCGGGGGGAATACCCCTCGGAGACGGGTGTGTCACCGCCGGTCGGCAGTGGGGTCGAACTCCTGTCAGCGTCTCGCGCGCCCGTTCGCGGGCGGCTCTGGCGATCGGTCATCGTTCGTCGCTCCCTACCGTACTCATACCCATGTCCGGTGATCCCGCCTGGTCCGTGCCCGTGGGCATCGCTCAGGCCACCGCTCACACGTCGTCAGCGTCCCTATCCGGTCCGTGGTCGTGAACCCTGTCCCCACCTATGCGGTGGGCTGGGGAACCGTCTCGTCACACTTCTTGCAATACCGCTCGTTCTTGCCAGCCGATCCCGTCCGGACACCGACCCGGGTCGCCTGGTCGCAGTTGGGGCAGATCAGCCGGACGTTCGAGACGTGGAGGGCGGCCTCGACTTCCACGATCCCGGCCTGGCGGGCACGTCCCCGCTTCAGGTGTTTCTTGACAATATTGACGCCCTCGATCACGACCCGGTCGCGATCGATGATGTTCTGTCGGACGATGCCCCGCGACCCGGCGTTGCGGCCACTGGTCACCAGGACATTGTCCCCGGTCCGAATCTTTCTCATCCCTGTTCTCCGTCTCTCCCGGCAGGCACCCCTGCCGTCACAGGACCTCGGGGGCCAGCGACACGATGCGCATGAATTGGCGGTCGCGCAGCTCGCGGCCGACCGGGCCGAAGATGCGGGTACCGCGGGGGTTGCCCTGTGGGTTGATCAGGACGGCGGCATTGTCGTCGAACTTGATGTGGCTACCGTCCGGACGGCCATAGCCCTGGGCGGTGCGCACGATCACGGCCCGGACCACGTCGCCCTTCTTGACGGCCGCGTTCGGCTGGGCCAGCTTGACCGACGCGATGATCGTGTCGCCCACGCTGCCGTACTGGCGGGACGAGCCGCCGAGCACGCGGATGCACATGATCTCTCGTGCCCCGCTGTTGTCCGCCACCCGCAATCGGGTCTGCTGCTGGATCACCGTCGTTTCCTCTCACCCACCGGGGGTCGATCGTCTCCGGCCGCTCGCACCGGTGGCTCGTTGTCGAGAACCCTAGATTTGGACAGCCCGCTCGATGATCTCGCGGACGATCCAGCGCTTCTTCTTGGAGAGCGGCCGGACTTCCTCGATCCGAACGAGGTCCCCTTCATTGCAGAGGTTGTTCTCGTCGTGGGCGAAGAACCGGCTCGTCCGGGTCATCCGCTTGTGATAGAGGGGGTGGCGCTTGACGTAGTCGACCGTGACGACCACGGTCTTATCCATCTTGTTGCTGTCGACCTTGCCGACCTTCTGGGCCCGGCGGTGCTGCTGGTGGACCTCCTGAGACGGGGCCACGCCAGCGGCGGCCGACTCGGAGGGGATCGTCATCGAAGGGTCGGTCATCGCTTCTTTCCTTTCCAGGACGGCGCCGAGCGCTCGCGGCGCTTCTGGCGAATCGGCTGTCCCGCCTGGAGCGCGGCGTCCAGGGTGCGCTCGGTGCGGATGGTATGGATGCGGGCAATCGAGCGGCGAATCTCACGGATTCGAGAGGTCGTGGTCAGCTTACCGACCGCTTCGTCGAACCGCAGGTCGCGCCACTCGCCGTGCAGCGCCGTCAACTGGACCTCGAGCTGCTCATCGTCAAGGGCACGGATCTCGGTCGCGTTCACGCGCTCACCTCCTCCGCCGCCACGGTCCCCGGGTGCTCGCGGATGACCGTCTTGCAAGCCATGGGCATCTTCATCGCGGCGCGCTTGAGGGCTTCCTCGGCACTGGCCCGCGGCACACCGGCGACCTCGAAGAGGAGGCGGCCGGGCTTGACGACGGCGACCCAGCCCTCGGGGTTGCCCTTGCCGGAGCCCATGCGGGTCTCGGCCGGCTTCTGGGTGACCGGCTTGTCGGGGAAGATCCGAATCCAGACCTTACCGCCACGCTTCAGGTAGTTGGTGATCGCCCGCCGTGCCGACTCGATCTGGCGGCTGTTCACCCAAGCGGGTTCCATGGCCTGGAGGCCATATTCCCCGAACGACATGGTCGAGCCACGATAGGCTTTCCCGGTCATCCGGCCTCGCATCATCTTGCGGTACTTCGTCCGCTTCGGCATCAACATCGTCGTGCTCCTCGTCCGCCCTCACCACGTCCGGTCACCGTTGCGACCGGCGTTTGGCTACCCGGTGATCCTGCCTAGTCGGCCGGCAGCGCGGCCAGGTCGGCCGTCAGGGTGGCCTCCGTGGCGACGTTGCGCTCCGGCATCTTGTCGCCGTTGTAAACCCAGACCTTGACGCCGATTCGTCCGTAGGTGGTATGGGCGTGGACCACCGCGAAGTCGATGTCCGCCCGCAGCGTGTGCAGGGGAACTCGGCCGTCCATCTCGCTGACCGACCGGCTCATCTCGGCCCCGCCGAGGCGCCCCGACAGGCGGATCTTGATGCCCTTGGCATTGCGGCGCATGGCCTGCTGGACCGCGTGCTTGACCGCTCGCCGGTAGGCGACGCGGCGACCGATCTGCTCGGCGATGCTCTCGGCGATCAGTTGGGCGTTGGTCTCGGGGACCTTCACCTCTTCGATCCGCATGTGGATCTTTTTGCCGACCTGCGTCTCGAGCATCTTGCGGATGCGCTCGACATTGGCCCCCTGCTTGCCGATCACGATGCCTGGCTTGGAGGTGAACAGCGTCACGTCGACCCGGTTCGCGGCCCGCTCCAACTCGATCCGGCAGACGCCGGCCCGGCCGGCCTCAGCCATCACGATCCGGCGGATCTTGAGGTCCTCATGCAGTTGGTCGGTGTAGTTACGATCGGCATACCACTTGGATTCCCATTCGCTGGCGATCCCGAGGCGAAACCCGATCGGATTGACCTTACGTCCCATTAGCGTCGCTCCTCTCGATCTTCGGCCACGACGGTGATGCTACAGGTCCGCTTGATGATCGGCCCGACGCGGCCACGGGCCTTGGGCTTGAACCGGCGGAACGACGGTCCGTCGTCGGCGTAGATAGCCTTGATCCAGAGATCCTCGGGATCAAGGTCAAAATTGTTCTCGGCATTGGCGGCGACCGACTTCAAGAGTCGTTCGACATCCGTGCCGGTCTTGTTGGGCAGGAACCGGGCGATCGCGATCCCGTCCATGACCCGCTTCCCACGGACCGCATCGACCACCAGCCGCGCCTTCCGCGGCGAGCAGCGGACCCGACCAACACTCGCTCGTACTTCCATCGTGTCCTATCCCTTCTCGCCGCCGCGCGGCTGGACCTCCACCGGCTCGCTAGCGCCGGGCTCGCCGGTCCGCGTCCTTGCCATGGCCCCGGAACGTTCGCGTCGGGGCAAATTCGCCGAGCCGGTGCCCGACCATCTGCTCGGTGACGAAGATCGGGACGTGCTGGCGTCCGTTGTGGATCGCCACGGTGTGCCCGACCATGCCCGGGAAGATGGTCGACGCGCGAGCCCAGGTGCGAATCACACGTCGCTCGCTCGACCGGTTCAAGTTCTCGATCTTGACCATCAACTTCTCGTCGATGTAGGGACCCTTCTTCGATGACCGGACCATGCACTTCCTCCGCCAGTGGCCTCGCCGTCCCCCGCGGGTGGCGGGCCGGCCTCGTTCGTCCGTGGCCCGTCACCGGGCCGGTTACCGTCTATCTGCTCCGGGAGCGTCCGCGAGTCGGCCGCTTGCGGACGATCATGTCGTCCGTCCGCTTGTTGTTACGGGTCCGCTTGGTGGCGGGCTTGCCCCACTTGGTCTTGGGGTTCATGCCGATCGGCGCCTTGCCCTCGCCACCGCCGTGCGGGTGGTCGCGGGGGTTCATCACCGATCCGCGGACGGTCGGGCGGCGGCCCATGTGGCGGCTGCGGCCCGCCTTACCGATCTGGATGTTCTCGTGGTCGACGTTGCTGACCTGGCCGAGCGTGGCCATGCACTTCA
>CADCWH010000021.1 GCA_902806395.1 uncultured Thermomicrobiales bacterium
CCGATCGTGACCCCCGGTCCGGTCCCTACGGGATCGGGCTGGAATCATCCGCGGCGTCGGACCGGGCGCCGCGGGATCGCGGGTGGGATGCGCCAGGCCCGAGCCAGTACGAACCACCCCGCATAGACGAAGACGATCGCCATCACCGCCACCACCGCCGCGAGCCACCACAGATTCGTATAGATCGCCGTGACGACCAGCGCCGCGAAGACCACCAGGCAGGCCAGATAGATCGCAGTCCCGAGCCGACCCATCCGCGGTTCGGCCGCGCCGCGTCGTCGTCGCGTCGTACCCATCACTTCCCCCGGTGCCGTCAGGTGTCCCGCCGCCTTCGTCGATCATCGCCACCGGGCGCCGGTAGACCCCGGTGGGCCAGGGCGGACCGCCACGGCGCGTTGGGACGATCGTCCCACCCGTTCCTGGTGCCGACCATGCCCCAATCGTCCAGATCAGGGTCCGGGTCGCTCCTCCTCCGCGACGAGAGATGTCGCGGCCAGGCAGGCCGACGTAATCGCTCCGCTATACTCGGGACCGCCAGGGCAGCCCGGTATGCGCACCGGTCCGACCACGTCTGGCGAGGCCGTCCCGTCCCCCGAGGCCCCGTGATCGCACACGATCCTTCGCTCCGTCCCATGCCTCCCGATCCCGACGGCCAGACATTCGTCATCGGCACGGCGGGACACGTCGACCACGGGAAATCCACACTGGTGCGGGCCCTGACCGGGATCGACCCGGACCGGCTGGCCGAGGAGAAGGCACGGGCGATGACCATCGACCTCGGCTTCGCCTGGCTGCGCTCCCCCGCCGGCCGGGACGTCAGTGTGGTCGATGTGCCGGGGCACGAGCGCTTCATCAAGAACATGCTGGCAGGGGTCGGCGGGATTGATGCGGCAATGCTGGTGATCGCCGCCGACGAAGGGCCGATGCCCCAGACGGCTGAGCACCTGGCAATCCTCGACCTGCTGGAGATCGGCCACGGCCTCGCGGTGCTGACGAAGCGAGACGCCGTCGACGCGGACTGGCTCGACCTGGTGACCGAGGAGACACGGGAGTGGCTGAGGGGCTCAGGTCTCGACGGTGCCCCGATCGTCCCGGTGTCGGCGACTCACGGCGACGGCCTGTCCGAGTTGCTGACCACGCTGGACGAGGTACTGGCGACCGTACCGGAGCGAGCGACGAGCGGTCCGCCCAGGCTGCCGATCGACCGGGCCTTCACGATCGCCGGGTTCGGCACCGTCGTCACCGGAACGCTGTCGGGCGGCTCGCTCGCGGTCGGCCAGGAGCTGCGCCACCTGCCGTCGGGCCGTCCAGTCCGGGTGCGAGGTCTCCAGTCCCATCTCTCCGGGCTCGACCGGGTCGGGCCCGGCACCCGGGTGGCCGTCAACGTGACCGGCCTCGATGTCGCCGATGTCCGTCGGGGCGATGTCCTTGCGCCGGCCGGGGCCCTGCGGCCGGCTGAGCGACTCGACATCCGGGTCCGCCTGCTGGCCGACTCGCCGCCCCTGGGGCAGAACGACGAGGTCGAACTCTTCACCGGGGCGGCCGAGCGATTGGTACGCGTGACGATCCTGGACCGAGAGACGCTCGCACCCGGGGAGGAGGGCTGGGTCCAGATCCGGTTATCGGAGCCGGTCGCGGTGGCCAGAGGAGACCGGCTGATCATCCGGAGGCCATCGCCGAGCCGGACGATCGGCGGGGGCACGGTGATCGACCCGGCCCCGGCCCGCCACCGCCGGTTCCGGCCAGAGGTGATCTCCGCCCTGGCGACCCTGGCCGAAGGCACGCCGGAGGAACTGGTCACGCAAGCCCTCGCCGCCCCACTCGACCAGAAGGCCCTGGCGACCGCCCTGCCGGGGCTCGACCGGGCCACGCTGGCGGAGGCGATCTCCGCCACGGTCGCGTCGGGGGAAGTCCGGGTCCTGGGTGGGACTGGGACGTTGGTTGAGGGGAGCGGGTACCTCGTCTCGGCGGAGGGGTGGTCGCGGCTCCGGGATCGGGCCCGGGCCGAGGTGAACGCCTTCCATGCCACTCACGCCCTGCGGGCCGGGATGCCGAAGGAGGAGTTCCGACGCCGCCTGGGCATCACCTCGCCGCGCCTGACCGACGCGGTCGTGGTCACTGCCGAGGCCGACGGGGACATGCGGGACCTGGGCGCCCTGGTCGCGGCGACGGGATTCACCGTGACGCTGGGACCGGACCGGCGCCGGGCGGCCGACGCCTTCCTCGCCATGCTGCGCGGTGCCCCGATGGCCCCGCCACCACCGGCAAGCGTCGGACTTGACCCGGACACCCTGGGGGCGATGGTCGAGTTGGGCGAGGTGGTCCGGGTCGCGGAGGAGATCGTCTTCGACGCCGAAACCTACGGGCGAATAGAACGGGGTGTGATCGGTTTGCTGGACCGGGACGGCGCCGTTACCATCGCCTCGTTCCGAGACCACTTCGACACCAGCCGCAAATATGCCCAGGCCGTATTGGAATACCTCGATGGCCAGCGGGTGACCCGCCGGGTGGGTGACCAACGTGTCCGGGGACCGGCGGCCTCGACCATCGGCCGGGACGACACGGAGGACCAGGGGCGATGACCGAGAGGATGGCGAACGTTACGACTGCCGGATTTGACACGCTCTCGCGGATTGGGTCGCCGCATGAGTAGCGACCCCGAGGACACACCGACCGATCCCTCCTGGCATCGCTTCCTCTCCCCCCACTTCGATGACGTCTCCATCTCCTGCGGGGGGACGGCCGCCCTGCTGGCCGCGCGGGACCACGCACCCGAGGTCTGCGTGGTATTCGCGGCGGGTGAACGGGAGGGACCGCAGACCGCGTTCGTGGCCGAGCAACACCGCCGCTGGAAGTTGGGCGAAGAGGGCGTGATCCCGGGACGCCAGCGGGAGGAGACGTCGGCGGCGATGATCCTGGGCACCGTCCCCCGCTTCCTCGACTTCCCCGACGCGATCTATCGAGGGGAGCGCTACCTGGATGACCCGCACCTGTTCGGCGCGGTGGCACCGGACGAGGCGGACCTGCCCGGCCAGATCGCCGCGGCCGTGGGACTGGACCGGCGACCTGACCACACGGCCCGGGTCTATGCCCCGCTGGCGCTCGGCAACCACGTCGACCACCAGCACCTGCTGCGTGTCGGGCTCGACGCGGCACGGATGGGGTGGGATGTCTGGTTCTATGAAGACCTGCCGTACGGTCTCGACCCGGCAACGCTGGAGACGCGACTCGCCGCGCTGGAGCGGGCAGGCGACCGCCTGGTGCCCGCCGCCGCGATCGATGTCACGGCGACCTGGCGGCAAAAGATCGACGCGATCATGTGCTATGCGTCCCAAGTCCCGGTGATCTTCCGGCACGTCACGACGGCGCCGACGCGGGAGCAGATCGACGCGGCGATGCGGACCTATGCCGCAGCGGCGACCGGTGTCCCGACCGAACGCTACTGGCGCATAGCCAACAGGTGAAGCGGCTTTGACCGGGTCAGCAGCCCGTTCCTGGTCACGGGCAACGGGTCGGGCGGGCCAGTCTGACGATCGCGGACATATTTTGATGGGGGTATTGACAGGATGGCACTGTCCGTGTAATATGTCCGTACTGGAAGTGTTGAAGGCTCGCGAGAGCGAGCACCCCCCTCTCGGAGCAATCCGTACAGGTGGGTCGGGGACAGAATACGGGGGCCGCAAGGCACCCGAGGAAGTCCGCCGCGAACGACCAGGCACCGGGATCTTTGGATCCCAACGCCGGTGACGACGCGGTCGAGGGTGGCGACACCCACGACGGTCGTCAGGAGAATGGCTAGGCTGCTCGCTGCGCCAGTCTCCGTCTCGCGCCATACCGGAGGACGGGAAACCGACCACCGGGCGGCGAACGTGGCTCGACACCGCCCCCGTGGTGGTGACGGCACGCGGGACACCTCCAGGACAGGACGCGCCGATGGCTGCGAGAGCGGCTGTCGGCGCTTCTGGTTTTTCCCCTCTCCCAGTCGGTCCACGTTCGGGTCGCCCCTACCGGGCGGAGATCGGCCCCGAACGGGACCTCGCAGCGATCATCCCTGTGGTCTCACGACCCCATATCCACCGCTGTTCGCGTACGGCCAGTCCTCGACAGGGCAAGATCGGACACCCCTCCGGTGCCTCCACGGTAGGAGGAGGGCGCGACCAGCCCTCCCATCCCGGGCGAGTCTCCGACAGACACATCCCGGTTCCACCGTTCGCCAGGAGCGACCGACCCCGATACCCCGGTCTACCTGTCCAATGCCGGTCCGGGTCGCTGAGACACCCGTTGCCCGGAGCGGCAATCGGCCGGTCGACGACGAAATCAGGTCGGACCTGGGCACCTCGCCGGTCGTCCCCAGACCGATGGTCGGGGTATGCTCCGTGCCATGGCAGATCACGTGGGGGCCGGGATGTCGGTCGCAACTGATCATCCGTCCGGGTCTCGTAGGCCCATATGGCGGGGGTCGGGCATATCA
>CADCWH010000022.1 GCA_902806395.1 uncultured Thermomicrobiales bacterium
ACGACCGAGCGGTTCGGCGTCACCTTCCTCGGCGAGGGCATCCGCGCCGCCGAGGCGGGCGAGTTCGACGTGGAGTTCTCGGAGCCGGTGATCGCCATCTTGAAGGCGGCCCGGGCTCAGGAGCAGTTCCACCTCGACACCTTCGAAGACTTGGGTGGCGAGGCGCTGGTCGACACCTTCACCGCTCCGCCGGAGGCGTTCACCAGCTTCGACGTGTTCTTCACCGCCCTGGTCGACCAGGAGGCGCGCGAGACGGCCGCGCAGATCGCGGCGATGACCGTGTTCACCGAGATGGGTCGGCCGGACCTAGCGAAGGTGAGCTTCCAGTACGCCGCCGAGGAGGCGGAGCACCGCCTGCTGGCGAACTACACGCTCGGGGTACGGCCGGCCAACGACCGCGCCTTCGCCGACCACCTGTATGTCACCATCGAGGACTTCTACGCGGCTCTCGAGGAGCTTGGTCTGATCGGCGGCGTCGGGACCGAGATCACCTACCCCGGCCCAGGGGAGATCGACGACAGCAATGTCATCGAGACCGAGCCAGGCGGCCCTGAGGCGAGCTGCAACGCCGAGGCGACCCCGGTCGCCGGTGCTGACTCTGAGGATGACGGCACGCCGGTCGTCGACACCGATGAGGACGACGCCACGCCGACGACCTAGCCACGCCGATACGAAGATTTCCCGCCGGTGACCGCTGGGGCGGCCGGCGGGATACGCGACGACGCAGACGAGGAACGGGGCGTCCCCAATTAGGACGCCCCGTTCCTCGTCTGCCGTGGGGACGACGGTGACGCGCGTTCCGAGCGTGACGGCGTCTGAGGTGCTTCGCTCTACGGAGGCTCGTGGACGGCGCAGGCAGGCCGCCACGGACGCGATATTTGGGCTTCGGAGGGGTACACACGAGCCGCGAGGGACTGGAGCGCATGACCGACATGCCCGAGCCGGGCATTAGCGGGCCGAGCCATGTCGAGGAGGGAGCGAAACTCCTGTCCCATCGCACTATGATGGCGCGCACGGAAACGTTGACGACAACGGGGAGGACGCGAGCATGAACGTCTATGTCTCGGTCGATATCGAGGGGATCACCGGGGTAGTCCACGGGGACATGATGGCGTCCGGGCAGCCGGAGTATGGGCGGGGCCGGGCCCTGATGATGGGGGACGCCAACGCGGCGGTGGAGGGGCTGGTCCGGGCGGGGGCGGAGCTGGTGATCGTCGGGGACGGGCACGGGCCGATGCGGAACCTGCTGATCGAGGATCTGCACCCGGGGGCGCAGTTGGTGTCAGGGAGCGGAGACGCGAAGGACTACTGCCAGCTCGAAGGGGCCGACAGCGACCGGTTCGATGCGGCGGTGTTCATCGGGTACCACGCGATGGCCAAGACGTTCAGGGCGATCCACCCGCACACGATCGCCGGGATCGCGGTCAGCGAACTGCGGATCAATGGACGACCGCACGGGGAGACGGGTCTCAACGCGGCGGTGCTGGCGTCGCTGGGTATCCCGACCGTGATGGTGACGGGGGACGCGACGACGGTCGAGGAGGCCAAGGTGTTCCTGGGGCCGGAGATCGAGACGGTGGCGGTGAAGCGGGCGACCGGGCGGAACGCGGCGATCTGCCGGCCACCGGCGGTCACGAAGCCGGAGATCACGGCGGCGGCGGAGCGGGCGGTGGGCCAAATCGGTGCCGTGCCGCTCTACCGGCCGGAGGAACCGTGGCGGTTGGAGGTGGACTTCACCACGATGCCGCAGTGCGACCGGGCGGCACGGACGGCGGGGATCGAGCGGACGGGGGCGCTGGGCATCATCGTCCACGGGGAGACGCCCTGGGAGCAGTACCGGACGCTGTGGGCGGGGCTGCGGTCGGCGCTGTACGAGCCGGCGAGTTGGTTGGGATAGTCCAGCGGCGAACGGTTGCGGATCACATCGGCGACCGCGAACGCGATCTGGAGGGTGGCTCTCGCGGTGGTGCCGATGCCCTCGACACGCCCGTCTTCACCGAAGGCTTGACCTGTCCACGACAGCTACGCTATCGCTCCACCAACGGGCTTGCCTGACCGGAGCGCGTTGACCCGGCGATCATGGGCGGCCCTCGGCATGCCGGCCAGCGTGCGTTCGCGGCGACCCGACGTGTAGCGCGTGCGACGATGGTACGGTTCGCGCCTTCGCGAGCCGACGAGACACCTTCGTCACATTGGGAGTGGTGCTGATGAACCGGGTCGGCGACCTGGAGATCGACCAGGACATGGCCTTTCAGGAGCGCGGCTGGCGGCTCCAGCGAGCGGCCTGGGTGGGGATGCTGCTCGTCATCGTGGCGGCGCTGCTGGGGCTGTTCGGGACCGGACCGCTGAGCGCGACGACGGCGGGCGACGACGATGGCCCCTTGGCCGTGGAGTACCAGCGGTTCGTCCGCCACGATGGCCGAACGACCGTGACGGTGTTCGTGGGTGGTGGGCAGGCCGCTGGGGACCAAGTCGAATTCGCGATCTCGGCCGACTATCTGGA
>CADCWH010000023.1 GCA_902806395.1 uncultured Thermomicrobiales bacterium
AGCCCGTCCGCGGTGGTGGTGGGGCTGACCTTTCGGTCGTTCGGGCTCGAGGACCCGAGCTTCACCTTCGCGTGGTGGAGCTATGGCCTGGCCATGGCGACCACGATCGCGATCTGCCTGGGGGTGATGTATTGGCGGTATGTCCGCGGAGACTAGGGGAGGGCAGCACCTGCCGGCCGAGTCATCCCGCGAGGTGCCACAATTCATGTCCTGCCCCGATCCCGGCCCAAGTGACCAAATAGGTTGCGGGCCGAGGTCGAGACCCCAAGGGATGAGACACGGCGCCCTGCCGAAGCAGGCCGCTGCGGGTTGACCCGGACGGTCGCATTGATCCCATTTCGACGATCGCAGCGAGCCAGTCCCTGCCGATTCGTGTGGCCTGTACCCCTTCCCCGGCCGCATGTTGACTGTGGAGTGGCCCGGTGGCAGCATGCCGTTCGCTGGCGAACACGTGTATTGCCGATGGTCGGATCACGTCCGTCGCCGGCCCATCGCGGGGGTCATCACCATCGATACCGAACTGCTGACCGTCGACCTGGGCGCCGTCGCCTCCAACCTCGGCCACGTCCTCGTGGCCTATCTCATCGCCCTGCCGATCGGCTGGGACCGCGAGGAGAAGGGTCCTGGCATGGGGCTCCGCACGTTTCCGCTGGTGGCAGTGGCCAGTTGCGGTTACCTCTTGGTCGCGCGGGATATCGCCATTGACAATCCGGATGCCCAATCGCGCGTCATCCAAGGTTTACTCGGCGGCATCGGGTTCATCGGCGGTGGAGCGATCCTCAAGGATGGCGTCTCGGTGCGGGGGACGGCGACCGCCGCCAGTATCTGGAACACCGGGGCGATTGGCGTCGCCGTGGCCTTCGATCGCTTCGAGATCGCGATCGTCCTAGGACTCGTCAACTTCCTCACGCTGCGGTGGCTGACGCCCCTCAAAGAGGTCGTGCGGCCCGATGACCCCTCCTGACCCATCCCGGGAAGCGGGCCCGCTCCCACTTGGTCGTTGAGGGTGACACCGACGATCGCGCCTACCAGAACCCGGTCGGTGGGGATGGGGCAGGTCACTCACCCAACACCCCTCCCTGTCACGCATCCCATTTCCCTGGATCGACACGCTCGGCCTGTCTCGATCGCCCGTGCCGCGTCTATCATCCCGTCGGCCACCATTCCGCGCTTGCCGGGTGATCGCGGTCACTCCGGTCTCCACCGTGCCGCTTTCACCCTCGAGGCGGGGACACGACACCGTGCGACTCGGTGCTGGCGGCCAAAGGTCTCCAGAGGGACGGTCAGCACTCCTCGCTGTCGAGGCGGGCGAGCGCCGTGTCGACGGCCATCTTGAGCCGGCCCAGCTCGGCCACGTCGTGGATGGACGCTTCGACGGTCACCCCGTCGTTGACCATCTCGACCAGCACGTAGCGTCCCTCGTCGCCGGATCGATACGTCACCGTCACCACGGCACCATAGTCGAGGGTCACCGTCGTTCGCTGTTCCAGCGTGCTGGTCATCCGTCCTACCTCCCTCGTCATCAACCACGTTGGCCGGAGGCACCGATCATAGCGCCAACTCCGGCGTCGATGCCGTCGGCAATCACCCGCTCGCCCGCCGCCCGTCGTCCGATCCGGCCTACCGGGGGCCGTGCCCGCCACTGGGCATACGCTATGCTATAGGGGCGTGATTTCACCGTGCGACACCGTCGCGCGGTGGTTTTTGATATCACGTCGTCATCGGCCTGGAGGCCCCCATTAGTACGCCGCTCGCCCTCGCCCTCGTCGTCATCCTCGTCGCGGGCAACGGCTTCTTCGTCGCCACCGAGTTCGCCCTGGTCTCGGTCCGCCGGACCCGGATCCAGCAGTTGGCCGCTGAGGGCAGCCGCCGGGCCAAGAACGTCCTCGGTCTCCTCAGTCACCTCGACACCTACATTGCCGCCACCCAGCTCGGCATCACCATCACCAGCCTCGCCCTCGGTTGGATCGGTGAGGGCGCCCTCGAAGCCGTGATCGGCCCCGTCGTCGAGGCCGTCCCCTTCATCCCCGGCGGCGCCGAGTCGGCCACCTCCCACTCCATCTCCATCGTGCTGGCCTTCTCCATCATCACCACCCTCCACATCGTCTTCGGCGAGCTGGCCCCCAAGAGCCTGGCCCTGCAGCGGCCAGACGCTACGTCCCTCATCGTCGCCGGCCCCATCCACGTCTTCTACCTCATCCTGCGGCCCTTCATCTGGGCCCTCAACAGCGTCGGCAACGCCGTCGTCCGCATGTTCGGGATCGAGCCCGCCGCTGGTCACGAGCTGGTCCAGTCGGCCGAGGAGCTGCGCCTCTCGATCGACGCCAGCCGGGAGGCTGGCCTGGTCCAGCAGTCCGCCCACGACCTGGTCGACCGCGCCTTCACCTTCACCAACCTCGAAGTCCGCCATGCGATGGTGCCGCGGACCGAGGTCGTCGCGGTCTCGGTCGACGCCTCCCTCCACGACATCCTCCGCATCGCCGCGGAGAGCACCTACACCCGCCTCCCGGTCTTCGAGGGTGATAACGACCACATCGTCGGCATCGTCAACATCAAGCGCCTCCTGCCCCTGATCTACGAGACGACCCCCCTGACCAGCACCAGCATGAACGACCGGCTCGCTGGCGGCCGCACCAACGGCCGCCTCACCGTCGGCGCCACCACCGAGGAGGACGGGGGCGTCGTCACCTCCGTCGTCGCCCCGGCCACGGTCGCCGCCGTCGCCGCCTTCGATGTCCGGGAGTTCATGGTCCCTCCCTTCGCCGTGCCCGAGTCGGTCCCCGCCACCGAGTTGCTGACCCGGATGCGCGAGGCCCACACCCAGATCGCCATCGTCATCGACGAGTACGGCGGCACCGCCGGCATCGTCACCCTGGAGGACCTCGTCGAGAGCCTGGTCGGCGAGATCCGCGACGAAGGCGAGACCACCCAGGCCGAGCCGACCCTGGACGCCGACGGCAGCATCCTCCTCGACGGCATGACGGCCCTCGTCGAGGCCAGCGAGTACTACGGCCTCGAGGTAGACCGCGACGAGTTCGGCGTCGAGTCGGTCGGCGGATTCGTCTTCAGCGCTCTCGGCCGCCCCGCGGTCGTCGGCGATGAGGTCCTGGTCGCCTCCGGCCAGACCCTGCGGGTCGAGGAGCTCGACGGGCTACGGGTCGCCCGGGTCCGCGTTGTCCCCGCGGATGACAAGCCACTCGACATTGACCTGTCCGTTGAGTCATCGGTCCCCTCGCCCGTCCCGGACGACGATCCAGCCATGGCCGGCGTCGTCTCCGGTTCGGGACCGGCCCCAGGCTCCCACGAGCGGGAGCGCGACGCCTAGGGACCGAACCGTAGGGTCCGATGGCGCCCATTGGTCGACCGCCCAACCGGCGGGCCGTTGAGCCGGGACGAGAGCGGGCTGCCTCGCCGCGTCGAGCCTGAGGGGTGACGGTCGCTCCCATGACCCGATCATGGTCCGGCGCGGGACACTCGGCATCGCCGGTACGCCCGCCGGTGCATACGTGTGTTGGTCGTCCACCGGGGTCGTGCCGGCGGCTTTCGTGATCTTTGGGCGACGTGTGGCCGTCGGGTGAGGGGATGGGAGATGAACGCGACGCCGTCTTCACCCGCGCCGGATCGTGGACGGGCCGCCCGCCGCCCACACCCGCCCGCCCTCTACGCCGTGATCGGCCTGCTGCGGCTGGAAGGCGGGTCGGGCCACGGCTACGACCTGGCCCGTCACATCGCCCCCGGTGAACCCCTGGCCGAGGTGATCCGGCTCGAACCCGGCATGCTCTACCACTACCTGAAGGGCCTCGAACGACTCAGCTGGGTCAGCGTCGACCATCAGGCCCAGGCGACCCGGCCATCTCGCCACGTGTACGCGCTGACCGCCGCCGGCCGCACCGCCTGGGATGCCTGGCTCCGGGAACCGGTCGGCCAGACCCGCGAGATCCGGTTCACCTTCCTCCTCAAGTGGTACTTCGCCAACCGTACCGACCCGGCCGCCGCTGCCCCCCTCCTCGCTGCCCAGCGCGCCACCTGCGCCCGCCTCGTCGCTTCCCTGACCGCCCAACTCGCAGTCGTCCCCGGCGCCCCCGTCGATGACCCCCGCGATGACCCGACTGGCGTCGGGAACGATTTCCGGCGGGTCGTCCTCGACCTCCGCCTCTCCCAGACTCGAGCCGTCGTGGAGTGGCTGGATCGTCTCTAGGCAGGGAGACCCGGCCCGTCGCCGCGCGTCGCATCAACCTCGGCGCATGGCCGTGCCCCATCGGGGTCGTCCGTGGCGTCGGTGCGTGAGAGCCCGTCATCTGGACGCCTGGACAGCGGCCTTCGCCTGCTGACGGGTAGCGTCGCGATCGCGCGTTCGACCCCATTCGTAATCCTGCTCGCCGCGTCGTATGATCCCCCGTTGCGCGTCTCTGATACCCTTTTCGGGGTGTCGTGGGGCCGTCTGATGCCGTCAGTGGCATCGCGCCGGCTCCGCTCGCCGCAAACCAGGACCATGCCGCGGCCGTAGGCATCGCCGCCATCCCATCCCTGCTTCGCGAGGCGCCACGGGTCGTGGCGCCGGGCTACGCGAGAAGGAGCCTCTCCCATTGGGACCGACCGATCCTGACCTCACGACCGGCCCAGCACCGAGGGCGGAGCGTCCGACATCTCCCGATGCCCCCCCGGCCGCCGGCCCAGCCGCCCGGCACACCCCCCGGCGGCAGCCCGTCTTTCGACCCAAGCGGCATAACGCGGCGTCGTCCTCCGGCCCGGATGACGGACCCGCCCACGTTGCCGCCCCGACCCACTCCGGACGGACCACGTCCGGCCAGCCAGATCCGGCCCAGCCATCTGCGTCGCTTCCCCGGCCGGGAAATGGCGATCGACCGACCGCCGACCCGGAACGTGGCCCTGACCGGGCCACGGTGACCGTCGAGTCCGAGGGCGGTGTGCTGGCCACCGGGGCTGACGGGGTTCCTCTGCCTCCCCGGATCGAGGGCGGCAAGGTGCGGGCACCCAAGCCCAGCGGCCCCCGTGTCCAGCCGGACTTGAGCGGCAAGCAGCGCCTCCAGGGCCAGCACCCCGGCGACCGCTACGTCCGGGTGGTCCGTCAGCAGCGCGGCGACTTCGAACGCGCCGGTCCCGGCCACCTCGTCGTCACCGCCGAGACCATCGGCCCCCGGAGTAGCGCGAGCCGGATCTACGGCCGCGCCAAGCGTGTCCTGATCGGTGCCCCGCTCAGCACCGCCGCCGCGGCACACGAGCGACTGACCAAGGTCAAGGCCCTCGCGGTCCTCTCCTCCGACGCGCTGTCGTCGGTGGCCTACGCGACGGAGGAGATCCTGCGGGTCCTGATCCTGGCCGGGTTGGGTGCCCTCTCGCTCAGCCTGCCGATCGGCGTGGCCATCGTCGCCCTGCTGATCATCGTCGGGATCTCCTACCGCCAGACGGTGCAGGCGTATCCCCAGGGCGGCGGGAGCTACATCGTCGCCAAGGACAACCTCGGTGAGATCCCCTCGCTGACGGCCGCGGGTGCCCTCCTGTTCGGGTACGTCCTGACCGTCTCCGTGAGCATCGCGGCCGGCGTCTCGGCTCTGATCTCCGCCGTACCGTCTGTCCAGGAGCACCGGGTCCTGGTCGGCATCGGGTTCATCGCCCTGGTCACCGTCCTCAACCTCCGTGGCATCCGGGAATCGGGCACCATCTTCGCCGTCCCGACATACCTCTTCCTGCTCGGCATGTTCGGCATGCTGGCGGTGGGCATCGTCCGCAACGCGACCGACGGCTTCGCGGTCCAGCCCCCACCCCCGGAGGCGGCCGAGGTGGCGGGCACCGGCGGCGTAGCGCTGTTCCTGATCCTCCGCGCCTTCAGCTCCGGCTGCGCCGCCCTAACCGGGGTCGAGGCCATCTCCGACGGCGTCCCGGCCTTCAAGCCGCCCGAATGGAAGAACGCCCGGACCACCCTGACCTGGATGATCGTGATCCTGGCCACGTCGTTCTCCGGCATCACCTTCCTGGCCCACCAGTACGGCGCCTTCCCCATGCACGCTGAGGAGGCGGGCTACCAGACGGTCGTTTCACAGATCGCCCGGGACGTGTTCGGCAGCTTCGGGCCGGGGTATTACTACATCCAGTTCGCGACCTTGGCGATCTTGATCCTGGCCGCCAACACGGCCTTCTCCGACTTTCCCCGCCTGTCCTTCTTCCTCGCCCGCGACGGCTACCTCCCCCGCCAGTTCACCTTCCGCGGCGACCGCCTGGCCTTCACCACCGGCATCGTCACCCTCGGTCTCCTGGGCGGCCTGGTCCTGGCGATCTTCGGCGGCGAGACGGAGCGCCTGATCCCCCTCTACGCGGTCGGCGTCTTCACGGCATTCACCCTCTCCGAGAGCGGGATGGTCGTGCGCTGGCGACGACTGCGCGAGCCGGGCTGGCAGCGTGGCCTGGCCATCAACCTCGCCGGCGCCATCGCCACCGGCATCGTCGCCATCGTCTTCGCGATCAGCAACTTCACCCGCGGCGCCTGGATCGTGATCGTCCTGATCCCCATCCTGATCCTCGGCTTCCGGGCCATCCACCGCCACTACGAGACGGCGCGCGGCGAGTTGGCGACCCAGACGCCGCTGGACCCCCGCGAGATCTCCCACACCGTGGTCGTCCCCGTCGCCGCCGTCAACCGCGTCGCCCGCCAGACGCTCGCCTACGCCCGCTCCATCTCCCCCAACGTCGTCGCCGTCCACATCACCGACGACGAGGCCGCCATCCAAGCCATGCAATCCGCCTGGGACGCCCTCGGCACCGACATCCCCCTGACCATCATCGAGTCCCCCTACCGCTCCCTGGTCACCCCCCTGCTCAGCTACATCGACGAGGTCGACCGCCAGCGCCCCGACGACACCCTGACCGTGATCCTGCCCGAGTTCATCGCCCGCCACTGGTGGGAACAACTCCTCCACAACCAGACCGCCCTGCGCATCAAGGCCGCCCTCCTCTTCCGCCCCGGCACCGTCGTCACCAGCGTCCCCTACCACCTCGAACGCGGCCACGAGCCCCCTACCGGCCCCAGCGCCTTCACCCGGCGCTTGTAGCTGTCAGGTCCGCCCCAGGCGACAGGCGGGGTCTCCTGGGGCACGCACCGCCGGGCGACATCATGTCGGTGGTCCACCGGGAGAGGACGACGGGTCCCCGGGCGGATGGGGGCTGGAGGTCACCCTCTGCCCATCACCGCCATCGTCCTCCGGGCGCTCTCCGCCACGTTCTGGAACCGGCCCATCCAGGCGTTGTAGGCCTGGCTGTCCAGGCCGATGTGGATCAGGCAGGCGCGAAAGCGGGTGTCGAAGCTGGGGACGTCGAGCCCGATCGCCTCGTGGTGGCGCTGTCCCGCGTCGCGGAAGTCGATTCCTGCCCAGGCGGGGTACCACGGTTGCCAGAACGCGAACCAGGCCAGGTCGTAGAGGAAGTCGCCGTACATGGCGCAGCCCCAGTCGAAGACCGCCGAGACCCGGTCACCCCTGACCAGCATGTTGCGGTTCAGCAGGTCACCGTGGACCAGGGACCGCTCCGGCGACGCCTCGCCGAGCAGAGCGTCGAGGTGGGCGAACGCCTCGTCGAACCGTTCGATCCCCACCGGGGAGGCCGTCATCCGCTCGCGCCAGGTCCCGTCCCGGTCATTGGCGACATCCAGGAGCGCCGCGCGCCAGGTGGGGTAGGGGGAGGTGCCGTCTGCCCCCCAACCGCCCCAGCCACC
>CADCWH010000024.1 GCA_902806395.1 uncultured Thermomicrobiales bacterium
GTACGGATGGGTCATCGTGGGCACGATCGCCACGATCCTGATGGCTACGTCGGGTGCCCGGTTCGTGTTCGGCGTGGTGCTCCTGCCGATGGAGGAGGAGTTCGGCTGGAGTCGGTCCCAACTCTCCGTCGCCGTCTTGCTCAACATGGTCGTCCTTTCAATCTGTCAGCCGGTGGTGGGGTGGGTCTCCGACCGGTTCGGGCCAAAGCGCGTCCTGCTCTTCGGGGCCACGCTGGTTGGACTCTTACTGATCCCACTCTCGTTCGTCAGCCATCTCTGGCAGGTCTACGTCATCTATGGGCTCGTCGGTGGAGTCGCCTTCGCGGCGACCAGCCCCGTCAATACCACGGCGATGGTCAGCCGGTGGTTCACTCGCCATCGTGGCGCGGCCCTGTCGCTGGCCACCTCGGGGACACCCTTTGTCCAGCTCCTGATCGTCCCGGTGGCCGTCTACGTCCTGACCCGGGCCGACTGGCAGGCGACCTACCGGATGATGGCGGCGCTGCTGCTGGTCGTGATCGTGCCGTTAGGAGTCGCGTTGCTCAGGGAACGTCCCGCCCTCGGGGGCGGAACGTTGTCCCGGCCCGGCGAAGAGGGCTGGCAAGGCCTTACGTCGGTAGAGCCACGCTCGGCCTTCCGCGGGCCGGTCTTCTGGCTCCTAGCCTATGGTCTCTTGGTCTGCGGGTTCACCATGTCGTTCGCCAATATCCACTTCATGGCCTACGCCCACGACATGGGGATGCATGCCGGATCTGCCGCGGACGTCATTAGCCTGACCGCGATCTTCAGCATCGCCGGGTCGCTCGCGCTAGGCTGGCTCGCTGACCGGTACGACATCGGGAGTGTCCTGGGTCTGACGTATGCCCTCAGGGGTGTGTCGTTCTTCCTGCTGTTCTTGCTGCCCCATGGGCCCCTGGTCTTCCTCTACGCGACGGTCCTCGGGGTATCGTGGTCGGCTACGACGCCGTTGACGGCGGCCCTGGCCGCCGACACCTATGGTCCTGCGCACCTGGGTGTCATCTTTGGGACGATGTTCACCGCCATGAATATCGGGTTCGGCGCCGGGGCGTTCTTCGATGCCGTCCTCTATGATCTGACGGGCAACTATGAGGCCGCCCTCTTGATCAACGGCGTTGCCGGCGTCACCGCGGCCGCGGCAGCTTTCCTCGCCGGAGCGCTGGCGAACCCGACATCGTCGGTACTGCCTGACCATGGCCGTGCGGACGCTGTGACCACCGGCGAACGCGCACCCCTGCCCAGCGGTGATTGATCCGGCTCCGGCCACTCCGTATGGTGGCCGGATCGTCCGTCGCGTGACCCGTCACCATCGGAGCGTCTTCCGACATGTCGAGTACTTACGTGTGGTTCACGGTCGCCATGTGCGTTATCGTCCTGCTCTCGCTGGGCCTCACTGGCTACCTGGCGGCGCACTTCAATCGGGGTGCGAAGCGGGACCTCACGGCGGCGCTGTCGCCTCTGGCCGACCTACTGGGCGGGTCGGCCGATCTCGAGACGGCGTCGGTCGAGGGGCGATACCGCGGCCACCTGGCTGGAGCCAGGATGGCGAACGCCTCGGATGGGCCGGGACGCGTGTTCCAGGTCGAGATCGTCGATGCCGCCGGAGGGGCGGATTGGCAAGCTACTTCGACCCGAAAACTCGAACCGGCAGACGCCCCCGCGTTCGAGATGGAACGGGTCACGGCAGATCTTGCCGTTGAGGTCGAACGGGCCGCCGGATCGCTGGTCCAGACCGGTCTCGATCCCCGGCGGGACCGCTTCCGAATCGAGTACCTCGCCACGGCTGGTCTCCTGCGCATGACCCGTCCGATGCGCACCCGGCGCGACATACCGACGGCGGAGACCTTGGCGACGACCCTCGACGCGCTCGTGGAACTCGGTCCGGCCAACCGGGCGGCTCAGGGAGCACCCGATGCCAACTGGGCCGGGGGACGCCTGCCGAACCCAGGCGTCCCAGCTACTCACGTCGGGGTCGCCCCAATCACGGCGGGGACTGGCCAAGAATGAACCCGAGCGTTGTTCCGTACAGAGCAGATTGGGGCCCCATACCCGTTGATTCGGACGCGGAGATGGACGCGGTCGTCGTCCTCCTCGGCTCGTCCCCGATTGACCCGCGCACCGTAGGGCAGAAGGTATCGTCGGATCACCCGGGTTTCGCCACCGACCAAATAGCGGCTGGTGACCACGACCTCGTGTTCGATGTCACCTCCTATGTCGGAACGGCGGGGCTCATCCGTGGCGAGACGATGACGACCGAGACGCTCGACCTCGTCACGCGACGGGCACAGGCCTTCAGCGTCGAGAACCCTCCGCATCACCCCGGCACCGTGGCCCGCTTCCCGATCCCATCCCGCCGGTATCGATCCTCGATCGAGGTGCCCCTCGCGGTCGTGGCGATCGATCATGGTGAGCGAGGGATCTATGCACCGCCACGGGTCGCCCTCCTCTCCTGGCCCGAGAGCGAGCCGGCGGGCGTGGGCGAGTTCCCCGGATTTGACCCAGGCGACTGGCCACCCCCCCGCCTGGGCCCCTGGCCGCCCCTTTGGGTCGGTGACGTGCCGGGTGAGACGCTGCGGGCGGCGGTGGCCCGGTTCAGCGCCTGCTGGGTCCGCATCTTGGACGCGGCGATCGCGAACGAGCTCGAGCGCGTGTCACGCTGGGATCGCGAGCACGCCCGGAGCCTGCGGGGACGACTTGACCTCCCTGGCATGGCTGCCGCCTACCGGGCGTTGAATCCGGAGTTCGAGGATTGGCTCATCGGTAATGCGGCCAAGTAGGGAGCCGTACCTTAGGTGGTCGGCTGCCGGGGATGCGAGCTAGCGACTGGTGACCCGTGGTGCGCCTGATGACGGCGGAGTGTATGAAGCCGTCGCGTCCATGCTCCGGCGGCGTACCACCCGTAACTGGTCACCAGCGCGCCAACGACGACATCGATCACGTAATGCTCACCGAGGTAGACGAGCGCTAGTCCCATCGCCGCCGCATAGGCCCAGGCGACCAGATACCACCGCCCACTGATCCGGCGGGCGGGAAAGATCAGCAAGAACGTGATCGCCATGTGGATGGACGGCATCGCCGCGATGGGGTTCGACTCGCCGATCACCCGGTAGCTCGCTTGGTACAACCCACCATTCAATTGCTCGGCCACCGGCTGCATCACCCGGAGCACCGTCGGAGCGGCGGGACTATTGAACCGCTCTCCCGAGAGCCAGGGAGGGTTGGACGGGATCAAGAAGTAGATGGCCAGGCCGACTGCCAACAAGAGGGTCATTGCGCCGAGGTAGTGGCGGAACACGCCGGGATGCTTGTGCCATAAGCGGATGGCGACGATGTGGGGGACGAGGAAATAGGACCAGTGTACGGTGGTCAACGCGAAGTCCCACCACCGGATGTTGTCCGGGTCGAAGAAGCGCTGCTGGAGGACGATGGTCGGCAGTTCACCCCCGAAGACATACCGTTCAAAGTTCGCCGCCCGCAGATTGACGGTCCGGGCGAGCACCGTCTCGTCGGCGAGCGAGCGGAGGGCGGTGAAGACGAACCAGACCGCGCCGTACGGAAGGAACGAGAGGACGAACGACCGAGCCCTAGTCCCGGGAACGAAGAGGACTGCAAAGACGACGAAGAGTCCCCACCCGAGGAATGAGCGATTGGTGAAGGCCGCCGCGGTGATGAGGACCGCAGCCATCGCGAGGCGGATCGCGAATTGGCGCCTGGGCACCTTGATCCGACCATACGCCGACCACCAGGTCGGGCCGAGATTAGGGGCTGATGTGGCGACGTCCGGAAGGGCGCCGTCCAATCGCTGACCGGGCTCTGGAAGGTCGGCGCTGGTGGGCGGATTCCCGCGGACCGCGGGCTCGTCGGGGAGTCCGCGCTCGTCGCCACTCGGTGGATCGGGTGGCAGCGTCTATGGGTCCAGGGTGGGGGACGATCGCCGAGCCACGGACATGGATCTCCATCGCTGGACGCGGCGCAAGGGAAGCGCGGGGCCAATCTCCCCTTAATAGTCGAGCGGCAGTATACGTCCTATGTAGCTCCAGAGAACCGCGTCATGGGGGACCTGGACGGCGCGGGAAGGGCGGCGCCTTGACGGATAAACCGTCGGTGTCGACCCCGTCAGCAAGGCGATCCGGAACAGACCCGGACGACTAGACGGCGTAACGGGTCCGAGACTTCGTCGTCACGGTGATGGTCTCGGGACCATCGTCGGCGCCCGGCTTCCGGGCGATGAAACCCCGGCGCTGCTGCTCTGTCACCCAGGCTGGGTCGAAGCCGTGCCGCGCGGCGAGCTCCTCGAATTCGACGCTGGGCCGGGTCGGCTCGGGAATGACGGCCTCGGCATAGAAGTCATGCCGGGCGCGTTCTCTCGTCTCTGCCGGACCGACCAGGAGGCGTTCAACCACCGGTCCGCCACGGAGGTGGGCGACGATGTCGGGGATGTCTTTGACCGTGACACCGTGGTAGATGATGTTGTCGGGGTAGACGACGATGTTGGGTCCGACGTCGCACAGGTCGATCGTCCCGCAATTGTTCACTAGGATCTCGGTATCCAGGCCCTTGCGAATGATGTCCAGCCGAAGTCGCCCGGCGACGTCCATCCCGCCCTTCTGCTGGCAGTGGATCGCGGTGCAGACCAAGACGTGCCGCTTTGTCCAGTACATCAGTCCCTCTGATAAACGCCGTAGGCTTAGAGTAGTCAGGTCGCTAAGACACCCAGATCGGTCAGTCGAATCGGTTTAAGTCGAGGTGACCCTGAGTTCAACCGTATCGGTACTGGATCCCGAAGCCACCCCGGGGATAGGTCCATTCGATGTTGTCGAATACGTGACAGACGATGCGACAGGTGCCGCACTCGACACAGCCCTCATACGAGAAGATCACCCGGCCGTCCGGCCCAGGAACGTAGCAATTGGCCGGGCAACAGTTGATGCACTGTTGTCGCTCGCAATGGAGGCAGACCTCGTGGTCGATGATCCGGATATGAGCCCGGGAGCGATCCACGTTGTACGTGTTGAGAGATAGTTTTCGCTCGATCGCAGCCGGGTCGAGGATGCTGGAGCGGGTGGCGGAATGGGCGCTCATCGGTCTCCCGGATCATCACGCGGTCCTGCGACCGCGAGGATCGTCGTATGGGTCAGGGGAGCCAGAGTGTAGCACGCGGGGCTCAAAAGCTGATCGTTGGTCCGGTCCCCGCGACGCATATCGAGGTTCGTCACCTCAGTCGTGACTGCCCGCCGCGAGCCACGCGCGCCAGGCTCGATCTAGGTCGGCTTGGGTGAGCCCGAGAGCGGCTAGGGCGGCCGCGTCATCGGTCATGTCGGCGGCGAGGGCCGCCGCGAGGCGGGGAACCGCCGCTTCACCTTGGGTCTCGATGACAAACGTCATGACGCTCCAGCAGGCGGCATAGGCGAGTTGCGCCTCGGCTGCCGAGAAAGGGAACGACGACCCGAGGGCGACCACAGAGGGGAGGGTCCCCGCCGACGCTGCCGCGGCGACCAGGGCGGAGAACCCTTCCGTGCCGGTCGTTTGGAACCAACTGGCCAGTCCTTCGTCGAACCACAACGGCGGGGGTGAGAACGGGCTCGTGGCGGCATGGTGGAGGACGTGATGGGACAGTTCGTGGGGGACCAGCCGCCCGATCTCGGTCGCGTCACCAGGGGGGATCGCGGCCAACGTGATCCCCAAGCCCGGGAACGAGCTCGCGGCGATCCATGGCTCGACGTTCGCACTGCGGGTGCCTGCCAGGTCGGCCACCGAATCATAGACCCACAGACGGACCGGTTCAGTCAAGGGTGTCCCGACGACCCGTTCGATGTCCGGCAGCGCTCGAACGGCCTCCGCTAGGATCCGATCGCCACGGACCGAGCGGTCCCCGGCCGGGACCATCACGCTCACTATGCCGGCCGAGCGGGAGGTCCGCCCAAAACGGTCGTCGATCCACTCGACAACGCTGGCTTCGCTCGCCCATGTGGTGCCATCGACGAGGACCAGGCGCCACACGTACTCAATCGACAGTCCCGGGGGCAGCCCCTCCTCTCGAGGGTCTACCGTCAGGGAAAGTGAGATCGGTTCACCGGGAGGGGCCACCGACGTGGTCGCGGACGCGGCGTGAAGCGTCTCACGCTGCGCCGCTCGATACCGGACGGATGCCGAACGCACAATTTGCGTACTGGTGCCATCGAGGGTGAATGTGATGCCGGTCGCGAGTGTCGCCGAGGCGGAGGCGACCGCGACCACGCTCCCCGAGACGGGGATCGGACTCGCCGGCCCGTCCACCGTCCTTGCGGAGACTGGATGTGTCCACGGCAACGTGGCCAGGACCACCCAGGCCAGAGCGTGCGCGATGCGGGCCAGTCCACCTAGTGGCCGGTGGGTCACGCGGTTGGACCGGCCGTCGCGGGGTCCTGTTCGAGTCCCATCTGGCGTTCCAGGTAGGCGTCGATGAAGGGATCGAGGGCGCCGTCGAGCACGGCATTGGCGTCGCCGACACTGGTTTCCGTCCGGTGGTCGGTGACTTGGGTGTACGGGTGGAGGACGTAGGATCGAATCCGGTTGCCGAAGCCTGCCGCTTGAATGTCGCCCTTGAGGCGGGTCCGCTCCTCGGCCTCGGCCCTCATCTGTCGCTCCAATAGTCGGGCCCCGAGGATCTTGTGGGCCGTCTCCCGGTTCTGTATCTGGCTCCGCTCGTTCTGGCACGTCACCACGATCCCCGTCGGGATATGGGTGAGGCGCACTGCCGAGCTGGTCTTGTTGACGTGCTGGCCTCCCGCGCCCGAGGCCCGGAACACGTCCATCTTGACATCGTCCGGGTTGATGGTGATCTCGGACTGCGTGTCGAGTTCGGGCAAGACCTCGACCAGGGCGAACGCGGTATGACGACGGTGGGCCGAGTCGAATGGTGATTGGCGCACGAGTCGGTGGGAGCCGGCCTCGCCCCGGACCAGGCCGTACGCGTTGGGGCCCTTCAGCTCTATCGTGGCGTTCTTGATTCCCGCTTCCTCGCCACCGGTCTCGTCGAGGAGTTCGGCCTTGAGATGGCGTCGATCGGCCCAGCGTAGGTACATCCGCGATAGCATCGCCGCGAAGTCCTGGGCGTCGATCCCCCCCTCGCCAGAATGGATGACCAGGATCGCGTCCGATCGGTCGTGCGGGCCATTCAGCGCCAGGCTCAGTTCGAGACGACCGAGACGCTCGCTCGCGGCCCTGGCCTCGGTTTCCACCTCGTCGGCGAATTCCGGTTCGCCCTTTGCCAAATCCTGTAGAGTCTGCAGCTCGACCAGCGTGTCACCTAACCCCTGCACGTCTCCTACCGTCGCCTTCAGATCACCGAGGGTGCGCATGGCGCGCTGGGCGGCGTCCGAGTCGTCCCAGAAACCGGGCTCGCCACTCTGCCGTTCGAGGTCTTCGATCTCTCGCTCTAGGTGGGCGAGGTCAAAGACGCACCCGGATGCGCTCGAGGCGGTCCAGCAGGTCGGGGAGCGAGACGGTCGTCAGGGGCTGCATGGTGCGTTTCTCCGGGCAGGTACACCAGGGCAGCCGATCAGCGCCCCTGGAGACAAGGTGATTCGTTCCCCGCTAGTATACCGGCTGGTCCGAGCGGGACGCCCAATCCTGAGGGGCGACGGCGTGAGACCGAGATGCGGGGAGTCACGCGGGTGCGGTCGGTGCTACGGAACCAGGCGCTGTTGACGTTGATGTTCGGGCATTTCAGTAATGACCTCCTGGCTGGCTTCCTGACCGTCTTCCTACCCGTGGCGCGCGACCGGTTCGACCTTTCCAATGGCCAGGCCGGGCTGATCGCTCTGGCCTATGCGAGTGCGTCGTCACTCTCTCAGCCATTCTTCGGCTGGGCAGCCGATCGTCGATTCCGTGGGTGGTTGCCCCCCGCCGTGCTCATTTGGGGTGGCCTCTGCACCGCCGCGTATGGCCTTGCTCCTTCATACGCCGTCCTCATCGGCTGCGCGGCGGCGGCCGGGATTGCCTCCGGCGCCTATCACCCGCTCGGCGCATCAGCGGCCTCCGCCGTGACTGACCTCGGCACCCGGAACACGGCAATGTCGCTCTACACGGTCGGTGGGACGTCAGGCTTCGCCTTGGGACCAGTCGTCGGCGTCATGGCGCTGTGGGGATTTGGAGCCCGCGGGTCAGTCGTCTTCTTTCCCCTGGCTCTCCTGGCGGCGACGGCGATGGTCCGCCAGATGCCGCGGGTAACGGCACGACTGACCGCCCGGGCGGCAGATGCCGAGGCCGCTTCCTATGCTACGCCTGGACGGACGGTCGCGGACGGTGCCGCCACGCCGTGGCCGGTCTTGGCCCGGGTGGTCGGCGTCGTGATGCTCCGGTCATGGATCTTCCTGTCGGTCCTGCAATTCCTGCCGATCTGGTACGACGACCTCGGTTACGGCGGTGAGTTCTACGGACCGCTCGTGTCGACCGTGATCTTGGCCGGTGCGGCAGGCACGCTGACGGGAGGTTATCTCGCGGACCGGATCGGGGGGCGAACCGTCTTGCTCGTGTCCCTCCTCGGGTCGCTGCCGTTCCTGATCTTGATCTCGGCGGTCCCTGGTCCGCTGGTGTTCGTCGCCGGAGCAGCATTCGGTCTGACCGCCGATTCCAGCTTGGCGGTGACCCTGGTCGCTGCCCAGCGTCTACTCCCCGGCCGGACAGGCGTGGCATCGGGGATTATCCTGGGGCTGGGATTCGTCACCGGAGGAATCGGCGTCCCGGTCACCGGGCGGATCGCGGACGCAGTCGGCATCCCGGTGGCCCTGGCTCTCCTCACACCGTTTGGCCTGGCCGCCGCGGCTCTAGCCCTCACGATCCCAGCAGCGGTGCTCTCGACGAAGCAAGACCACCGATCCGGCGCCCCCGAGGGGGTGGACGAAGCCAATGGTGCCTCGGCGATCCCGCGGGTCGCGTTGCCATCAGAGTAGGTCCGGTCGAAAGTTCCGAGGGGGGTGTGGTGGTCGAGTTCGGCAGGGTCCAGGGCGTCGTCGAGGTGATTCGGGGCGCGCCAGACTGGCTGCTGCGGATCACGGTATCCTTGGAGACCAAAGGCGCCGTGACGTGCGTCCGAGCGGAAGACTTGCCGGCCGTCCTCCCGATCGCCGGGCCGGCCGACCTCACTTGGCACGCTGACCAATGGACGCAGGAGACGGTCGGGATCGACCTCGCGCTGGAAGGCTGGGAAGTCCTCGGCCGTGACGATGGCGCGATGTCGGGACATGGGCCGACGATCTGCTCGGCCGTCTACCCGGTGCGACGACTTTTTCTGCCATCGACCACATCGGAGACGGACCCCGGGTGAAGGCACGCCTGCTGATCGCCATACTCTTGATGACCCAACTCGGGTTGACGGGGCTGTTGATCGCCCGCTGGTGGGACGGCATGTCGACCGGCGAGGTAGAGATCATCGACCAGCCCGACGTGCAGATACCCGAGGTCGGCGGCCTGACGTTGGAACGTGGCGCCGAGGTGGCCCGACGACAGGCGGCTTCGTGGGACCCGGATGCTCGCCTCGTGCTGGTCAGCGCCCAATACGATTGGCCACTCGACGAGAGCACCGACCAACCGGTATCGCTGCCCCCGGGAGGGTGGCTCACCTATGTGGTGATGGCCCCGCACGACGACGGGAGCAACCGGGCCCTGGCGATGGAGATCGAGCGACATTCCGGGGAAATCGTGGCGGCAGAGGAGATTCCCTGGCGAACGACGGATGTCCAATCGCTACCACTGGCCGCTTTTCCGATCGCCTCGGACGATGCGCTGCGGCTGGCTGAGGAGGCGGCGGGAGCGGAGTTCCGAGCAGAATGCCCGATCTCCAGGGGTCAAACCGTCATCACGCTCAACGTGCCTACCGAGACGATGGAGAGTGCCGGTGGTCTCCAAATCGCCTCGACACCTTCTCCATCCCGTGGCACCGACCTCCCAGCTCCTCCCGCGATCACCGTGGAGCCCACCCCAGCGCCCGACCTTCCCAGGGTTGCCCCTGACGAAATAGGGCCAGCCGGGGCGAGCCCAGTTTTGGTCGTGACTCCCGTCATTGGACTTCCAGCCACGACCGTACCGTCAAGTCCAGCCGCGGGCACCCCGACAGCGGCGGCCCTGACCCCTCCCTCAGATGCGACCCCATTTTGGCTCGTGACCTACCAAGACAGCGGTGCACAGGATCCCCTCGCCCTATCGGTGCGGGTGA
>CADCWH010000025.1 GCA_902806395.1 uncultured Thermomicrobiales bacterium
GTCCGCTCGAACTGCCCCATGTTCTCGGCGTTGATCCGGAAGTAGGCCTGCAGCGGCACCTCGATCTTGACGTTTTCGGGCACGTAGATGAACGAGCCGCCGGACCAGACCGCGCTGTTGAGGGCGGCGAACTTGTTGTCGTTCGCCGGGATGATCGTGCCGAAGTACTGCTTCACCAGCTCCGGGTATTCATTGACGGCCGAGTCCATGTCGAGGAAGACGACACCCTGGGCGGTCAGGTCCTCGCGCAGGGAGTGGTAGATGACCTCGGACTCGTATTGGGCGCCGACGCCGGCCAGGAACTTCCGCTCCGCCTCGGGGATACCCAGCTTCTCGAAGGTGTCCTTGATGTAGGCGGGGACCTCGTCCCAGCTCTTGCCCTGCTTCTCGGCCGGGCGGATGTAGTAGAAGATGTTGTCGAAGTCGATCCCGTCGAGCTCCCCGCCCCAGGCCGGCATCGGCCGCTTGAGGTAGTGCTCGTAGGCCTTGAGCCGGAACTGGAGCATCCAGTCGGGCTCGTTCTTCATCTTCGAGATGCCCTCGACGACCTCCCGGGTCAGGCCTCGCTCGCTCTTGTAGACGTAGTCCTCGACATCGCTGAACCCGTACTGGTACTCACCGATCTCGACCTGCGGCTTTGGGGTGGCGACCATCGGTTGCTCCTTGGAGGGTCGGACCTCGCGGTCCGGGAAAGGGGTGTCTCGGTGGGTGCGGCGTGGCGAGTGCTAGTCGGCGGCGACCTCGGCCCGGAGCTGCTCGTAGCCCTTGGCCTCCAGCTCCATCGCCAACTCGGGGCCACCGCTCTGGACGATCCTGCCGCCCATCATGATGTGGACGTGCTGGGGCTTGATGTGGTTCAGCAGCCGCTGGTAGTGGGTGATCAGCAGGATACCCATGTCCGGTCCGGCCAAGGCATTGACCCCGTCCGAGACGACCCGGAGGGCGTCGATGTCGAGGCCGGAATCGGTCTCGTCCAGGATCGCCATGGTCGGCTCCAGCAGCGCCATCTGGAGAATCTCGGCCCGCTTCTTCTCGCCACCCGAGAACCCCTCGTTGAGGTATCGGGTGGCGAAGGCGTCGTCCATTTTCAGGAGCGCCATCTTCTCCCGCATCAGGCGACGGAACTCGCGGGGGGCGAGCTTCTGGGCACCGCCGTCATTGGCCGCGTCCGAGCGGGCGGAGCGGACGTTGGTGACCGCCATCCGGAGGAAGTTGGCCATCGAGACGCCGGGGATCACGGTCGGGTACTGGAAGGCCAGGAAGATGCCATCGCGGGCCCGCTCGTCGGGTTCCTTCTCCAGGATGTCCTCTCCGTTGAAGAGGATCGACCCCTCGGTCACTTCATAGGACGGGTGACCGGCCAAGACATAGGCGAGCGTGCTCTTGCCAGATCCGTTCGGCCCCATCAGGGCGTGGACCTCACCCTTGTTGATGGTGAGGTTGACCCCGCGCAGGATCTCCTTGTCGTCGATCGACGCGTGAAGGTTCTCGATCACGAACATCGGTGTATCGTTGGCCATGGGGTGTTCCGTCTCCTCCCGACGTTGTCGCGGCTGAGTCCGGCGGAGGTGGGATAGGACCCAGATCGGCCGGTCGAAAGATGCGAATGAGTCTCGTTTCCGTCCTGGATAGGATACCATTTCAGTCGGGATTCGGGCAAACTACGTCACGTGCCGTCGCGGTCCAGAAGGCGCCAGGGATGCTGGCGCGTCACCGTGCCAGCCGTCCCTGGCACCACCGGCGATACGGGTAGGCCGTGGTCCGGCCGGTCATCCGAGCATCCGGTCGGCGGTCGTCCAGGGGATCGACCACCGGGAGGCACCATGTTTGGTTCGTCGTCCACCGGTCCCATCGGGTCACCGGGGTCCATCCCGAGCATCTCGATCGTTCCACCGCCCTTGGTCCTGCTTGATGGCGTGAGGCGGTCGACCCTGCCCTCCGCGATGACTTCGTTCGTCGGCCGGGTAGCCGAAACCGGTGCCATCGTCGATCTCCTGGGCCAAGACGGGGTGCGCCTCGTGACGTTGACCGGCCCGGGGGGCGTCGGCAAGACGCGCCTGGCCATCCACGTCGCCGGCGTGATCCGCATTGCGTCCCCCGATGATGTCGTCTTCGTGCCGCTGGCGGCGCTTACCGACCCCCGGCTCGTTTTCCCGACCATCGCACGGGCGCTCGGCATCCCCAATGTCGACGACCGTGACGCCAGCGGGCGCCTGGCGACCTACCTCTCCGATCGGACGATGCTGGTGGTCCTAGACAGCGTCGAGCGGGTGACCGGTTGCGGCCCCGATCTGATGACACTGCTCGCCGCCTGTCCCGGGGTGCGCCTGCTCGTCACCGGACGTGGGCCGCTCGGGGTCTCGGGGGAGCACGTCTTTTCTGTCTCTCCACTCCAGGTCCGGGCTGGGGCGGGTACCGGCCCGGGCGCTCGGCATCGTCCCGGCGTGGTGGCGGAGACCCCATTCCCGCCGGGGTCGCCCGTCTCGGACGCGGTCCGGCTCTTCATCGAACGGGTCAGCGCCGCGTCGCCCGCGATCGCCCTGACGCAAGATGACCTAGGGGCGGTGACCACGATCTGCGAGCGGCTCGACGGCCTTCCCCTGGCCATCGAACTGGCGGCGGCCCGCGCCGCGGTGTTGCCCGTCCGGGCGTTGGCAAGCCGGTTGGGGAGCCGGCTGCCGCTCCTGACCGGCGGGCCCCGCGACCTGCCCGAGCGACAGCGGACGATGCGGTCCGCGATCGCCTGGAGCTACGACCTGCTGACCCCCGTCGAGCGGGCCGTCTTCCGCCGGCTCTCGGTCTTCGTCGGAGGATTCAGCCTCGCCGCCGCCGAGGCCGTGGCGGGCCAGGCGACCCCAGATCCCGGTGAAGACCTTCGCGGCGATTTGTTCGTGGCGTCCGGCCGGCACGGTGAAGCCGACCCACTCACCGTGATCCAAACCCTGGTTCAGGGGAGCCTGCTGCGGTACGGCGAACGACCGGCTGAGGACCAGCGATTCACGATGTTGGAGACGATCCGCGAGTTCGGCCTGGAACGGCTGGAGGCCGAGGGGGAGGCGGATGCGGCCCAGGCGGCACGGGCGGACTGGGTCTCCTCGCTGGTCGTGGAGGCGGTCCCCGGTCTTGCCGGACCCGACCAGGCCCGGTGGTTGGACCGCCTGGAATCCGACCACGACAACGTGCGGGCAACGCTCGCGTGGTGTCTCGATCGGGACCCAGCCATGGGTCTGCGCCTGGCGGCCGACGTCTGGCCACTCTGGCGTCTGCGATTCCACGCCCGGGAAGGGCTCGACTGGCTCGGGCGAGTGCTGGCCGCGACTCCCCTCGACCCATCTTCCGCTCGGGCCAATGCCATCCTGGGGGCAGGGACCCTAGCCTGGGTCCAAGGTGAACCGGACCGGGCGGCGACCTTCCTCGACCAGGCACGGTCGATGTTCGCTGGACTGGGTGACGGGGCGGGCGAGGGCTGGACCCTGCATGCCCAGGGGCGCCTGGCATGGGACGCGGGCGAGATCGACTTGGCCCGGGAGCGATTTGGAGCGGCCCTGGGCATGTTCCGGCGAACGGGCGTGACAGACGGCGCGGCGATGTGTCTCCACAGTTTGGGATTGGCCGCCTACATCGCGGGCGACCCGGCCGAAGCGACCGCATTATTGCGGCAGTCGCTGGCGGGATGGGAGGCGCTGGGCTTTCGTTGGGGACTGACGTGCTGCGTGCCCGGTCACCTCGGCGACATCGCCCGGAGCGTGGGGGAGTACGAGCGAGCGGCAGGATTGTATCGACAGAGCCTGGCGTTGAACTGGGAGCATCGCGGCCTCGAGAACATCTCCTGGATCTTCATTGGTCTGGCCGACACGCACGCCGCTGCCGGGCGGGCGCAGGACGCCGCCCGCTTGCTGGGAGCCGCCACCGCCGCGCGGGCGAGCATCGGGTCGCCCCTGCGCCAGGATGAGCGCGCGGACTTCGATGCGGTCGCCGCACGGGTTCGGGTCGCGCTCGGGGACGATGCCTTCGACGCCGAATCCCGCCTCGGACGGGAACTCCCGCTAGCCGACGCCGTGGCCAGCCAACTCGACGCCATGGGAAGGGGCAAGGTGACACCTCGCACGGGTCCGATCGCCCCAGCCAGGACCGTAGAGCATGGGTCTGGGATGACGGGGACCGGGATGTCCGGCCAACTCCA
>CADCWH010000026.1 GCA_902806395.1 uncultured Thermomicrobiales bacterium
CCCTGACTCCTCCCTCAGAAGCGACCCCATTTTGGCTGGTGACCTACCAAGACAGCGGTGCACAGGATCCGCTCGCCCTATCGGTGCGGGTGAACGCCGTCACGGGCGAAATCCAGTCCGTGGTCGAGGACATTGAAGGCAACGAGTCACCGTGCGGTGAAGACGTTTGACGTCCAATGTCGGGATGATCTCATTGACGTCTCAAAGGGTCACGGGACCGCGAGCACTTACCAGATGTCCTCACCGTTGAGCCGACGGTAGAGGGCGTCGAGTTCCTCGTCCGAGAAATACTGGATCGTTAGGGTGCCTCCCTTCCCTGGCCCCCGCCGCTTGAACGCGACCTTGGTGTTCAGGGCACCCCGGAAGCGGTCCTCCAGTCGGACCTCCTCGATGTCTCGGCCCGTGGGTCGGTCAGCGCGTGGGCCGGTCGTGTCACTGTCGAGCCAGCGGCGAACCATCTCCTCCGTCTGTCGGACCGAGAGGCCACGGTCGATGACGTGGCGGAGGCCAACGAGTTGGTCGGCACTCGTACCGAGGCCGAGCAGCGCCCGGGCATGTCCTTCGGTGATCTCACCTCCCGCGAGGGCAGCCTGGATACCGTCCGGGGCGGCGAGCAGGCGGAGAGTGTTCGTGACACTGACCCGGGAGCGGCCGACTCGCTGGGCGACCGAGGCCTGGGTCAGGCCAAACTCCTCGATCAACTGGCGGTAGGCCGCCGCTTCCTCCAAAGGCGAGAGGTCGGCTCGGACCACGTTTTCGACCAGCGCGAGCTCCAACATATGTTGGGGCGACGTGTCTTTGACCACCACCGGCACGTTGGCCAGACTAGCCATGCGGGCCGCCCGCCATCGTCGCTCACCGGCGATCAGGACGTACCGCCCGGGTTCCGGGGAACGATTGACGATGAGGGGTTGCACCACGCCATGCTGGCGGATCGACTCGGCCAGCGTCTCCAACTGGTCCGGGTTCAACACCCCGCGCGGCTGATAGGGATTCGGTTCGACCGCATCGATCGGTACGGACAGGGGGGAGTCATTGGGGGCCGACGGGGCGACCGGTGCCGCGGCGGTGGGGATCAGCGAACTGAGCCCACGGCCGAGTCCGCCCCGACGCCCTCCCGCCTGGACTTCCGGCCGATCGTTCGGCCGGCGCCGACTGGGGTTTTCTTCGTCCATCGTCGTGCCCCCCGCCTGTTCCAGCACCGTCTTTCGGGCGCCGTCAGTCTACCACCGGCCCGACCGGGCACTGGTGCCTGGAGCCGGGGAGGGAGGAGGCGGCCACGTATACTGGGAGCGTCGGCGAGGGGTTTAGCCCGACGCCACTCGTCGCGCCCTTCGGGCGGCGTCTTCTCACGGGCCAGGTGCCCTGACGATCACGGGATGGGAAAGCACGGTTGGAGGATCTCATCGTCGTCGGGATCGTCATTGGTCTGATCGCGGCGGCGTTCGGCCTCTCGTTCTGGCTCTACCACGCCCGCCACGACAGGTCCGCCCGCGTCGGCCTCTATCTCTTGTTGGGCTTCCCGGGTATTTTGCTCCTGGTTGCGGGGATCGCCTTCCTAGTCGCCGGGCGACCCGACGGCGTGACACTGACGTTGATCGGACTCGCGCTCTTCCTGCCACTGGTCCGGCCGTTCCGCTCCCTCGCCGCTCGCGTTATGCCTCTCGAGGCGGGTTCACCTGTGCACATGGTCGGACTGGCCTTGGTCATGACGGCGATGATCATCTTCACCGTCTCGCTGATCAACGTCGGTGACGACGTGGCGTCGATCGAGGCGGGCGAGGTGACCTATGTGCAGCTCGTCGCCCAGGCAGTCCTTCTGGTGGCGCTTGCGTACGCCGCGGTCGGTCTGTGGGTCGAGCGCAGCCTCGCCGACGCCTCGGCCCGGCTCGGGCTGCGGATGCCGACCCCGAAGACAGTGGCCATCGCGGTCGGGTTCTTGATCTTGGGGTTCATCGTCTCCGCTGCCAGCGGGATATTGACCCAGATATTTCAGCCCGAGCTGACCGAGAACATCGACCAGGTCATGGGTGAATCGCTCCGGGCGTTCCAGAATCCGATCGGGGCGCTGGCGATCGGGATCAGCGCGGGGGTGGGAGAAGAGTTGCTGTTGCGCGGCGCGTTGCAGCCTCGATTCGGCATCGTATTGACATCGGCCCTGTTCGCGCTCCTCCATACCCAGTACGGGTTTTCCTGGACCATCCTGGGGCTGTTCGGTGTCGGGCTGTTGCTCGGATATGAACGAAAGCGATACGGCACCTCTGCGGCTATCATCACCCACGCCCTGTACAACACCGTCGCGGTCTTGCTGTCCTCCTGGACTTGACCGTTCAACGGGACACGACCTGCCATCTCACAATTTCGGAATGAACCCATGCGCCCAATCGGCACCGGTATGCGACCATGTCGCGTGGTACAGATTGGCCGAGCGCCTGGGGCCGGAGAGGTCGTGTCCGGGATAGGGGTGATGCGGTGAGACAGGTCGAAATCCGGGAGCTGGACGGACCCAACCTCTTCCTACTTCACCCCGCCATCAAGCTGGAACTGGAGATCGAGCCCCCGGATTCCTCTCGGGAAGCCAGCCAACGCCTGCTGCAACGACTGGAGCACTGGGGGGCGTCAGGCCTCGAGGGGCTCGACATGGGGGAGGAGGACGAGCCTGAGGACCGTGACCCTCTGGCGTCGACGCTCGACGGTTTGCTCGAAGTGATCCACCTGCTCCACGAGCGAGTCGGAGCACCCGCGCCGAACGCCCGATGGGAGCGGCTGGAGCAGCCCGGGCACGTCGCGGTCGTGTTCGGCTGGACCCATCGTCGGCTGGGACTGGCAATCGCGTCGGCGGTCGCCGCCCTCGCCACCGGCGAGCCCGTCGGTCATGACCGGACGGTCGGCGAGTTGACCACTCTCCTCGCCTCGCCAGTCGCGCCCGACGACACCCCCCTCGTGGTTCACGACCGTGACCGCCAAAAGCGGATCGTGGCCATCACCGGCACGAATGGCAAGACGACCACGACCCGCCTGGTGGCCTCGATCTTGGCCGCGGCCGGGATGGGGGTCGGGTGGACCTCGACCGACGGTGTCTACGTGAACGGCGACGAATTGCTCGACGGCGACTGGACAGGGATCCGGGGGGCGCGTCGCGTGCTCGACCACCCGGATGTCGAGGTGGCCGTCCTTGAAACGGCTCGGGGCGGCATCCTCCAGCGAGGCGTCGCCTATGAGAGCAATGATGTGTCCGTGGTGACCAACGTCTCCGCGGACCACCTCGGACTACATGGCGTACTGACGGTGGAGGGGCTGCTCCGGGTGAAGGCAGTCGTGCCCCGGACGACCCGGTCGAGCGGGACCGTAGTCCTCAACGCCGACGATTCCCTTGTCCAGACGCTCGCCTCTGTTGTGCGAGCCTCGGTGTGCCTCTTCTCGCGAGTGCCGGACAACGCCTTCGTCTCCACCCATGTCCAGGCTGGCGGAGAAGCGCTGGTGATCCGGGACGGCCGGGTCGTCCATGTCAAAGGTGAACGAGAACACGATCTCATAGGACTGTCTGAAGTCCCGATGACATTCGGCGGGCGGGCCGCCCACATGATCGAGAATGCGCTGGCCGGTGCGGCGGCCTGCCTCGCGCTGGGCCTCAGCGCGACACAGGTCGCGGCCGGCTTACGGGAGTTTCGCAATGCCGCGGACGTCAACCCGGGTCGGCTGAACGCGTATGACGTCGGCGGAATCACGGTTATCGCGGACTATGCCCACAATGAGGCTGGACTGCGTCACCTCCTCTCGTTCGCCCGCACGTTTCTTGGCCCTGACGGACGCCTCTTTACGGTGATCGGCACGGCGGGGGACCGGACTGACGAGACGCTGGAAGGTTTGGGCCGCATCGCCGCGAGCGGCGCCGATCGGGTCCTGGTCAAGCGGACGCACCGGTACCTGCGCGGCCGCGAGCCGGGCGAGATGGAACGTCACTTCGAGCGGGGCATCATCGCAGGCGGGCAACAGATGGCGCCACCGGTTGATACCGAGACCGAGGCTGTCGATCGCTTCCTCGAAACCGCGACCCCGGGCGACGTGATCGCGGTGATGGCCATCGAGGGCGGGGAAGAACTCCGAGCCCGATTAGCCGAGATCGGCGAGCCGATCTAGTAGACCCGATCAGTCATATCACGACATCCGTCGGGTCGCATCCTCACACGACGATGGACTCCATGGACACCCTGGGGCCAGTCGAGCCACTCCCGGTCGGCTCAGACCCCGTCCACGGTGACCGGCACAGCGGCGGCGCCGACCATATCTGGTTGGGTCAAGGTCGACCAGACGAGTTGCGGCCGATCGACCATCAGGATCACCAGGTCGTCGCGGCCCGCCCTGTCGATCGCGACCCGGCAGGCCTCGATCTCGTCGGTGACGATCGTGACGGAACCGTCGGCAGCGCCCCCCGAGGCGACAGCCCGTTCCAGGATACCCGCCATCTCGCCGCGAGCCCGACCCCGGGGGTTCGCGTCCTCCCGGATCACGATCTCATTGAACGTCTTCGCGGCGAGGCGGCCGAAGGCGTCCGCGTCGCTGTCGCTGCGGTCACCCGGCATCGCGATGACCGCCACGGTCCGGGAGGGGCCGGTGCGACGCACGAAGTCGGCGAGCGACTCTAGGCCGGCAACGTTGTGGCAGTAGTCGATCAAGACTTTCCGTCCATTCGACTCCAGCATGTTGAACCGGCCCGGCGTCTGATAGAAGTTGGTCGTGAAGCTCCGCAACGCATTGCGAATGTGTTCCAGTTGGACATCGGCCGCGAAGGCCGCGGCGGCGGCGGCCATCGCGTTCGCGATGTTGACTCGGAGACGGCCGTCGAAGGTGGCCGGGATCTGGTGGGCCAGAAGGAGACTCGTCTCGCGACGGTGCTCCATCATCGTGAGCATCTCACCCTCCCGGGTCTGTTTGAGGACCACGGCACGGCCGCGCTCCCCGAGATGGTCCCGGATGACGGGGTTGTCGTCGTCGAGGCTGAAGAAGACGATCTCGCCCCGGGCCCGCCGGGCCATCTCGACCGTCCACTCGTTGTCGGCATTCAAGACGCTCGCACCGTCGCGCAACACCGACTGGGGGACGACCGACTTCACCCGAGCCAGGTCGGCGAGGGTATCCACGCCGCGCAGCCCGAGGTGGTCGCCGGCCACGTTGGTCACGACGGCGATGTTGCACCGGTCGAAACCGAGACCGGAGCGCAGGATGCCGCCTCGCGCCGTCTCTAGGACGGCGAAGTCGACCGAGGGGTTCTTGAGCACCATCTGGGCGCTGGACGGACCGCTGGTGTCTCCGGACATGATTTGGGTGCCGTCGATGTAGATGCCGTCGGTGGTTGTCAGGCCGACGCGGCGCCCGGCCAACTTCAGGATGTGGGCGATCATCCTCGAGGTCGTCGTCTTGCCGTTGGTGCCCGTCACCGCCACGATCGGGACCCGCGAAGGTGCCCCGGACGGGAACAGCATGTCGACCACGGCCCTGCCCACGTGGCGGGGATGACCCTCGGTCGGGTTGGTGTGCATCCGGAAGCCGGGACCGGCATTCACCTCGCAGATCGCCCCTCCGGTGTTCCGGACCGATTGGGAGATGTCGCTGGTGATGAAGTCGATCCCCGCGATATCGAGTCCCACCACCATCGCCGCCTGGCGGGCGATCTCGACGTTGTCGGGATGGATGTCATCGGTCCGGTCGATGGAGGTGCCGCCGGTGCTCATGTTGCCGGTCAGCTTGAGCGTCACGAACTCTTCGGCGGCGGGCACGTGCTCGACAGTGAGGCCCTGGCGCTCGAGGACCTCGATGGTCTGAGCGTCGATCGATATGCGGGTCAGGATCTTCTCGTGACCGACGCCACGTCGGGGGTCGGCATTCGCAAGTTCGATCAGTTCGGCGATGGATCGCTGGCCATCGCCGAGGACGTGGGCCGGGACGCGCTCGGCGACTGCCACGACTTGGTTGTGGACCACCAAGATCCGAAAGTCCTTGCCGCTGATGAACGTCTCGACCACGATCGTCCCGGCACGACTCTCGGCCATCGCCACCGGGAAGAACTCCCGGACTTGGGCCTCATCGACCAGGTTGATGCAGACGCCACGGCCATGGTTGCCGTCGAGTGGCTTGAGGACGACGGGGTAACCTATCCGGTTCGCCGCCCGCACCGCGCCATCTTCAGTCCCGGTCACCATCGTCCGCGGGACCGGGATTCCCACCTCGTGCAGGAGACGATTGGTGAGTTCCTTGTTGCTCGCGATGTCGACCGAAATGTTGGCCGTGCGGGACGTGACCGTCGCCCAAATGCGCTCCTGGTACATGCCGTGGCCCAACTGGACCAACGATCGCTTGGGGTCGAGGCGAAGGACGGGGATGCCCCGCCGTTCGGCCTCACTGACGATCGCCCCGGTCGATGGCCCGTAGGCAAGGCGCTGGGCGACCTTGATGACCCGTTCCTCGAGTTCGTGGGTATAGTCGAAATCCGGCTCGGCGCCGTAGACGGCGTGGTTCAGGATGCGCACCGCCAGGTGGCCCGCGGCGAGGCCGACATCCTCCTGGTCGAACTGGTATACGACGTTGTAGACACCCCGCTCGCTCGACCCTCGGGTCAGGCCACGTCGGACCTCGGCCCCGGCGAGGTTCTGGAGTTCGAGGGCGACGTGCTCCATCACGTGCCCCATCCAAGTCCCCTCCCGCAATCGCTGCAGGAAGCCGCCCGGCCGTCCGACGGAGCAAGCGTGGTCGTAGAGCGACGGGATCATCTCGGTCAGCTGCTCATAGAAACCGGGGATCTTGTTGCTGGGCCGGTCCTCGAGTTCACCGAGGTCGACGACGTGGTGGACGACCGGGGTACGGGCCCAGATATTCGGGCCGCGAAGAATGTTGGTGCTCCGGATCGACAACATCGGTCATTCCCCCTGGCCCGTCTCGCTTGGTCCCGGCATTCGCGTACATCCACCCACGGCCTCCGTGGGTGGAGATCATACCGTGATGGTCTGCGGAGATGGCATTTCCCTAGTCGATGACTGTGCGAGTGGAGAGGTCGAAGCGGCGTCCGGCCGTCAGCATGTGCAGCATCGCGCCCGTGACCGAGATCTCGCCATAGCGCTTCACTTGATGGATGTTGGACTCCATTCCCCGCCCATCCACGACCGTCACGCTGTGCCGACCGATCACCTCCATCACGTCCAATCCTTCGATCAGGACGGCCGTGTCCTCGTCCACCCCGACGCCGAGCAAGCTGGGATTGGACGCGACCAGGGTCAGGAGGCGGCCGATCCGGTCGCGCTGCCGGAAGTGCTGGTCGATGATCACGTCCGGGACCAAGCCGAAACCGGCCACCATCTGGGCCATTCGCTGCTTGGGGGCATTTCCACTCGCCCCGTAGGCGACCATGTGGGAGGAGAGGATCGACGCGCCGGCGCTCGTTCCCGCCACCGTTGCCCCCTCGATATTTCGGCGGCGGATGATCTCCGCGGCCGGGGTGCCACCCAGGATGGAGGAGAGGCGAAGCTGGTTGCCACCGGTCAGGAAGATTCCCGTAGCGCGGTCCAGGGCGGCCAGCATGCTCGGTCGCTGGGCATCGGCCCGATTGCCGAAGAAGGTCACCTCGGCCGAATCGGCACCGAGTCCTAAGAACAGCGCCTTATATCGTTCCCCTGCCGCCTCGATGGACGAGGCGGTAGGCACGATCACGATTCGCGCCTGACTGCCGCCGCTGATCTGGAGGAACGTCGAGAGGATCACCTTATTGTCGAGTTTGTCTTCGGCCCCCCCGATTGCCATAATGGGACCGACGCGGACCGCTGGTGTTCTCGGATCACCGCCCCTCCGGGCCGGGGCATCCACGTGGGACGTGCTCACTCTCGCCACTCCGTCCCCCGCGGTCCGTGGGGGCTCGCTGCGTCGTATGCGACTCTGACACGGCCCGGGACAGCGCGTCGGGTCGGCCGCGATCATCACGTCGGTGTGGTGTATCGGGACTGTAGCGTTGTCGTCCCGGCCCGTCAAACACCCCTCCCTCGCCCCATCTGAGGGGTCGGTTGCCCCTGCGGCCTTCTGTCCGCCCTTGGAGCCCCAATACATGAGCCATCCATTCACGGAGCGCCTCCGCCAAGGTCCGCTGCTGCTCGACGGCGCGATGGGCACGATGCTCTACGCCGGCGGTGCGGCTCTCGACGAAAGCTTCGACGCGTTGAACTTGACTGGTCCCCACCGGGTAGCTGCGGTCCACCGTGCCTACATCCAGGCAGGGGCCGACATCATTGAGACCAACACCTTCGGCGCGAACCGGGCCAAACTGGAGCCATTTGGCTTGGAGGGCAAGGTCCGGGACATCAACCGCCGAGCGGCCAAGCTGGCCCGGGAAGAACGGGAGATCAGTGGCTCTCCGGTTCTCGTCGCGGGCGCCGTTGGCCCGACGGGCCGGACCATCGCCCCGATCGGGCTGACCGCTCCGGAGACGGTGCGGGAGATCTTCGAGGAGCAGATCGCTGCCTTGCTCGAGGGCGGAGTGGACCTGCTGGTCCTGGAGACCATGGGTTCGGTAGCAGAGGCGCGCCAGGCGATATTGGCCGCTCAGGCCGTCGGCGACCTGCCGATCGTGGCGTTGATGACTTTCGCCGAGGACGGCCGCACAATTGGCGGCGAGACGCCAGAGCGCGTGGTCGCCGAGTTGCTGCCACTTGGTCCAGCCGCGATCGGGGCCAACTGCTCGGTTGGCCCGGCACGAACGTTGGCAGTCCTCCGTCGATTGGTGGCCGCGGTCGACGCCGCGGCGGTTGCCGATCCCCCTGCCTTGGCCGTGATGCCCAATGCCGGCTGGCCGACCCACATCGGCGGCCGGGTCATCTATCAAGCCTCACCCGACTATTTCGCGGGGTTCGCCCGGGAGGCCTTGGAAACCGGGGCCACTATCGTCGGCGGCTGCTGCGGGACCACGCCGGCCCACGTCGCGGCCCTGCGTGGCGCGATGGACGCGGGGGTC
>CADCWH010000027.1 GCA_902806395.1 uncultured Thermomicrobiales bacterium
GCGGCGTTCGGCAACCTGACGGCCCACCCGACCATCGTCGACAACACCCTCTACATCCAGGACGCGGCCGCCAACGTCTACGCCCTCGATCTGGAGAGCGGCGAGGAGCTCTGGGCCAAGATGTACGACGACGTCGTACCGTCCGGCGGGCCGAACGGCGTGGCAGCGGCCTACGGACTCCTCTTCACCACCGTCGGCGGCGTCGGTGACGTCGTCGCCCTGGACCCCGCCTCCGGCGAGGAGGTTTGGAAGACAAACATCAGGGGTCCGTTGGGCGAGGGCATCACCACCTCCCCGCTCGTCCACGACAACCGGGTCTACGTCAGCACCATCCCGGGCTCCTCGGAGACCTTCTACGCCGGCGGCCAGCGCGGTCTGATCTTCGCTCTCGACGCGGGGACCGGCTCCGTCCTGTGGTATTTCGAGACGACCCAGGACAACCTGTGGGGCAACCCGACCGTCAACTCCGGCGGCGGCTTCTGGCACCCGCCGAGCGTCGACGCGGACGGCCGGATCTACGTGCCGGTCGCCAACCCGGCCCCCTACCCCGGCACCGAGGAGTTCCCCTGGGCCAGCAGCCGGCCTGGTGACAACCTCTACACCGACTCCGTCCTCAAGATGGACCCGGAGACGGCCACCCTCGACTGGTACGCCCAGATCAAACCGGGTGACGTCTGGGACCTCGACAACCAGCTCACGCCGATCCTGGTGGACCTCGACGACCAGAGCCTCGCCATCGCCTCGGGCAAGCACGGCTACGTCGTCGCCCTCGACCGCGAGACCGGCGAGGAGGTCTGGCGGACCCCGGTCGGGACGCACCAGAACGATGAGCTGACCCAGGAGGACCTGGAGGGGCGCGACCCGGCGGAGTCCATCGAGGTCTGGCCGGGCACCCTCGGCGGCGTCGAGACCCCGATGGCCTACTCCGAGGACGCGGGGCTGATCGTCGCCCCCGTCTACGAGCTGGCCAGCCACTACGTCGGCGGCGGGTTCGACCCGGACAACCCGTTCGACTTCACGGGCGCGAAGGGCGTGCTGGTCGCGCTCAACGTCGCCGACGGGTCGGTGGCCTGGGAGACGCCGCTCGAGACCGGTCCGCTCGCCGGCGCGACCATCGCCAACGACGTCGTCTTCTCGGCGGGGCTCGACGGTGTCGTCCAGGGGTTCAGCCTCGAGGACGGCAGTGAGGTCTTCCGCTACCAGGCGACGGCCGGCATCAACGCCCCACTGGCCGTCTCGGGCGACTACCTCATCGTCCCGGCGGGCGGTTTCGTGATCCCCTCCGCCAACACCGTGACCGACCCGGCCCCGGACGGCACCACCCAGGTGATCGCCCTCAAGCTCGGCGGCACGGTCCAGGCCACGCCCGAGGGCGGGGCGAGCGGCGATGCGTCGCCGGTGTCTGAGGAGGAGGTCGAGGAGGCTATCGAGGACAGCGGCCTCGACACTGGTACCCCCGAGGCGACCCCCGAGACCACGTAACCCACCCGACGCCCAATTCAAACATCCCAAGCGAGGAGTCCTGGCCATGTGCCCGGGCTCCTCGTCGTGGCGCCCCGAAAGCGGACACCTACCCAGGAGCGCACGCTATGCGCCTGGGGTCCCCGTCCCGAAGCAAACGTTCGCACGGGTCGAGGCAGTAGGCGCGGGGCGTGCGCCCATCGTGCCCGACCACCAACCCCAATGCAACCCGCTTTAGCCGATCGGCGTGGCAGCGGGAGTCGCGGCCGATGAGGCGACCGGGCTGCCGACCGGAGTCGCGTTGCCGGACGGCGGGCCGAAGGCGCGGATGGAGCTACCGGGCAAGATGAACGGCGCGAACTGCGGCGTGGCGGCGCCGACGACGACGATGCTGTCCGCGATGCCGATTCCGCCGCTGACGGAGGCGCCCAGGTCGGCACTCCACAACTCCGTGCCGTCCGCCAGCGCGTAGGCGTGGAGGATGCCGTCGAACCCGGCCTGGAACGCGACGTCGCCGCTGATCGCCGCCGGGGATGCGGCCGGCGCTGCCTGCTGGACGGTCCAGATGGTCTCGCCGGTGGAGGCGTCGAGACCGGTCACCAGACCCTTCGCCGGCCCCTCGAATTCCGGCCAGTCGGTGGCCGGAACGGCGACGACCCCGTCCGCGTAGGCACTGGTCCCCTCCATCCCGCCGAGGAAGCCGGCCGGCGAGACCTGGGCCCGCCAGATCTCCTCGCCGGTCTCGCGGTCGAGCGCCCAGTAGACACCGCTCTTCTGCCCGACGCCGACCAGGTCGCGCGACGTCCCGTCGACGTCGGCGGTGAAGAGGTTCGGTGAGGCGCTGAACCCCACATCTTCGATCGGGGCGGTCTCGCCGTTGTGCTCCGGCGAGGCGAAGGCCCACCGCAGCTCACCGGTCGCGATGTCGAGCGCGACCACGCTCAGCGAGTTTCCATACGGCGCGGGCGACTCCGAGTAGGCGTTCTGCGTGCCGACGTAGAGCACGCCGCGCTCGACGTCGATCGCCGGGACGGCGAAGACGCCGGCCCCGTCGGCTCCCTCGGGCACCATGTAGGTCTGCCACAGCGGCTCGCCGCTCGCCTGGTCGACCGCGACCACGCTGCCGCGGAAGCCGACCTCCTTGGCGATCGAGGCGACCCCGATGTAGATCACGCCCTCCGACACGACCGGCGA